>JARIGV010000018.1 GCA_029288615.1 Candidatus Tayloriibacteriota bacterium | reverse complement strand
CCTTCGGGTGTGTTTTTGTTTTCTTGTTGCGGGGCTGGGAATTGCACCCAGGCCTCAAGGTTATGAGCCTTGCGAGCTACTGCTGCTCTACCCCGCTATCTGTGGGATAACACTTTATAATAAAAAGACGTGAAAAGCAATAAATTAAAACCGGAACAGTAGATTATTCTTTAAATAAAATAGAACTCCTCGAAAACTTTTTTGAAGAGAGAAATTGTCCGTTCAGCTTCCGATCGCGAAAGTTTATAGTTTGACCCACCATGAGCAATATTGTTTCGCACGATATGCGCTTGCCATGCACTTTGAAGCGTGTGGAAATCTGACTCATTTGCTTGCTTGAGCTTCTCTCCTACTCCTTCACCGTGGTATCCCATGCGAGTGAGCATATCATCAAGAATAATGTCAGCATCAAGAATCGCGTAGCGCCAATCGCTCTCATTTGATGACGCCATTTTTTGTGTGATACCAATCCATCGTGGATCTGTCTTATGCCCTGCAGATACAGGTGCATGATGTGAATCACCATGAGTGTCATGACCATCATGTCCATGGTCTCCATGACCATGATGAGAAAGTTCGCCCAATTTGAAATTGAAATAAATAATACCAAGAAAGAAAACAAGGGAGAGAAATATTGAATAGACTTGAAAAGTGTTTAAAATCCACGCAACAATATCTGTAAAAGAAGGAAGAGAAAAAGAAATGCCGAGTGTATTCATAACATAAGTCCATCCCATATTAAGGACCCAAAGAACCATAAGGGCAAAGAGAAGCCAAAAAACTACCTCATCGAAAGGATTTGCTCCTCCACCTTCTCCACCACCGCCATGAGCTGCTGCATGTTCATCTGCCATGCTTTCATTATAACCTAAAAAGTTTTCTCAAAGTCGTCTGCGACACTGAGGAGAAGTTCGTCCGCTCCGAATGCGCCGACAAATTGTGCCGCGAGTGGAAGTCCACCTTCTGTTTTTCCCGATGGAATAGAAATTGCTGGAGAACCAATAAGATTTGCAGTCACTGTGAAAACATCAGCGAGATACATTTGGAGTGGATCACTCGCTTTTTCACCGATTTTAAATGATGGAGTTGGAGATGTTGGCATAAGCACAGCATCGACTTCTTCAAAAACTTTTCGAAAATCGTTTTTGATAATCTCGCGAAGAGTTGTCGCCTTTCCGTAATATGCATCATAGTATCCAGCTGAAAGTACGTATGTTCCAAGCATGATGCGGCGTCGCACTTCTTTTCCGAGAAGTTCACCTCTTGTTTTCATGTAGTCTTCAAGGAGATTTGCACCCTCAGAAAGCGATCCGTATTTCACTCCATCAAAGCGCGCCATGTTTGATGATACTTCTGCAGGACAAATCACATAATAGACAGGAAGTGAGTATGAAATGTTTGGGAGTGATACTTCGACGACTTCATAACCTGCTTTTTTTACTCGCTCTACAGATTCATAAAAATTCTTTTTGATTTCAGGATCAATTCCTCCTTGCTCTACCATAGAAGATGAAATACCAATTTTCTTTTTTGCTTTTACATCTGCCTTAAAATCATTTGAAAGAGTTGTACTGTCGAAGATGTCACTTCCCTTCATTGCATCATAGATAATTTTTGAATCTTCAACAGTTCGTGTGATCGGACCGATCTGATCGAGCGATGATGACATAGCAATAAGTCCATGTCGTGACACACGTCCATATGTCGGCTTAAATCCGACAGTACCGCAAAATGCAGACGGCTGACGGATTGATCCTCCGGTGTCAGATCCAAGTGTTGCCAAAGCTTCGAACGCTGCAACTGCCGCAGCGGATCCCCCCGATGATCCTCCAGAAACACGAGTCGTATCATGTGGATTTTTTGTCACACCATACGCAGAATTTTCAGTCGAAGCTCCCATAGCAAACTCGTCGCAGTTAAGGCGTCCCAAAAATACAACACCTTTTTCTTTAAGTTTCGCGATCGCAGTACCGTCGTATGTCGCGACATAATTTTCAAGAATTTTTGACGCAGCAGACACTTTTCTTCCTTTGACCAAAAGATTGTCTTTAAGTCCAAGTGGAATTCCAAGAAGAAGATTATTTGTCTCTCCTCCTTCTAGCCTCTTTTGTGCTGCCTCAGCTTGCTGGGTAACATCATCAAAAACTTCAAGATATGCATGCACTTCTCCATCAGTTTTTTTAATCTCATCGAGATACGCCTGTGCAAGATCCATGCATGTATATTTTTTTGCTACAAGATCTTCGTGAGCTTTTGTAATAGTCAGAGTTTTAAGGTCAATCATTGAAATAGAATTTAGCCGAGAATTTTCTTAACCTTCACATATTCCCCTTCACGCTTTGGAGCTTCATTAAGTATCGCTTCAGTATGTACCCCTGATTCATGCGCATTTGCATCTTCTCGCATCACATTTTTCAAAGGATATGTAACTGCAGGTGCGCCCGAGGAAACCGCCTTATCAATCTGGCTTACATAATCAAGAATGGCCGAAATCTCACCTGGAATAGACTCGAGTTCCTCGTCCGAAACTGAAATTCGGCTTAGATTTGCGAGTTTTTTAACATCTTCTTTTGAAATCATGACCTAGAGTGTAGCACGAAGAAAAAAGAATGTGGAGACTTATTTCCTACACCTTATTGATGCGAATTGAGGTACTCAATCGTCTTTGGTCCAAAATATCCTGAAGCTGAAATACCAACACTTCTCTGGAATTTTACGAGAGCAGCAAAAGTTCCTACTCCAAATTTATTTGTTTCAAACCCTTTTGAACCCGGGCCAGTTTTTGCGACAAGGAAACCATGGGAGTTGAGATATTTCTGGAGATCAATTACCTCAGGATCAATATCCCTGTATGTAAGCGGATGTGTAAAAAGAATTGGAATAATTATTGTCGGGCCTGTCGGTGACGTTGTTGCGGTAGGATTCTGAAGTGCAGTGACTTGCGCGAGAAGTACTTTAAGCTTCGCTTCAAGAGACGCAATGATACCTGGCAAAGTTGAAGGTGTGCTTGTTGGTGCCGTGACTACAGCAGGAACATATGAAGACCCACCTCCGCCTCCCCCGCCTCCACTTCCAGGGCGAAGAACGGTTGGCAAATATGTAAACGAGACACTTGTCGTTGCAGCATTACTTGAAGAATCTGTACCCCTGATCGTCAGTGTGTGTGCACCTGAAGAAGGTGTGGCAATATCTGATCCGTTATTTGCACAAGTCAAAGCAGCAAAATTTCCATTATCGAAAGAATATTCACACATTGATGAATCACCCCACGATACTGCTGGTGTGAAAGATGAAATCGTGCCGGAAGATGGTGAAGAAATGGAAATTGTTGGCGGAGTAGTATCAGGCACGACGTTTGATTTCAAAGTATTATTTGTTGTATCCAGAATCGAAACTTCACCATCAGTAAATCGTGAAAGATACACATCCGTACCTACCGCTGTCATTCCAGCAGGGGTATTTCCTACCTTCACTGTTGCTGTCACAGCATGTGTGCCCGTATTAATAACCGAAATAGTTCCATCATCGAAGTTCTCAATATACACATTTGATCCAAGACTGAGTGTTCCTCGAGGATTTTTTCCCACAGTGATTGTGTGCGTCACCGTATTCGTACCCGTATCAATAACCGACACAGTGCCATCATTGAAGTTTGCGACATAAACTTCGCTGCCGTTTACTGTCACTCCTCGCGCTCCACTTCCAACACTAATGGTATTTGTGACTGTGTTATTGAGTGAGTTGATAACTGAAACAGTACCTTGCGCTGCGCTGCCATAGCTTGATCCAAAGTTTGCCACATAGAGATCATTTCCGTGAGCTTTGATTCCTCGAGGTGCAACACCTACATGAACTGTTGCTGTCACTGCGTGAGTACCCGTGTCAATCACCGACACAGTTCCAGAAATGTTATTTGTGACATAAATACTTGATCCAAGTGATGCGACATAATACGGCTCGATGCCAACTGAAATTGTGTGCGTTACAGTATTGAAAGTAAGACTTGTTGGGTCAGCATCAATTACAGACACAGAATTTCCTTTGAGATTAGATACATAGATTTCCTTGCTGCCGCTATTATATGCAATACCATACGGCTGCGCACCGACAGTGATCGTCGACGTCACAGTATTTGTAGAACTATCAATAACTGATACGGAATTTGATCCTTGATTTGCCACATACACAAGCGAACCTACTGTCACGAGCTGATATGGATTTGTGCCAACTGAAACAGTAATAGGTGGATTACCTACAACAAAATTTTTAAAATCACTTAAGTTAAAACTTGTATCTCCTGTAAGTTCTGGCGACGCTAAAAGACTGTAAGCATTTCTCGTGTTTGGTGTTGCGAGTCTATCTGCAATACTTGTTAAGAAAGAACTACTTGAAATTGATGAGACTTTGAGATCAGGTGATGATTGTCCGGACCCAATTGTATATGTGCCCGACAATGTCGTTCCTGATACAGAAGAAAGATCTGCAGTTCCTCCACTGTCAAAAAGAAGTCTCATGATTGACCCGGTTCCTAAAATTTTACTGAAGTTAGCAGTAATATTTACCGACTGTCCTTGTGAATATGTACCGTCGGGAGATGTTGAAGTGAGCGAAACAAGAGCTGGCGCACAAAGATTTATAAGGCTATCTGTATTACTATCAATAACATACACTCGATCATTTGATCCCGAGTTTCCTTGAACATATAATCTGTCGCCTACTGCGGTAATATTTCCAGCATTTGAAATTCCAGTAATCGTGCTTAAAAGCGTATCATTTGTCGTATCGATGACATACACAGAGTTGTTTGATGAGCTCACATATAATTTTGTCCCGATACTTGCCGCCCATACTGTCTGCTGGAGTGTTGTTGGCACAGCCGATACAGCCTGCGCTGTGTCTGTCGTTGTATCAATATCATAAAGTCCAGACGAAGCCGTGGTCACATATATCTTATTACCTACTCTTACCAATGTATTAGGTCCGGAGATCGAAATAGATCCGACGAGTGTGTTTGTTGTTGAATCCACAACGAGAACTTTGTTTGTGGTAGGCGAAGTAAAATATATTTTATTTCCTGAAATGACAGAAAATACTGTACCACTTGCTGTTATATTTTTTGTGAAGGTAGAATTTGTTGTATCAAAAACATTGACACCATCACCTCCAGCAAATAATTCATTATTTGCTGATATAGCGTAATAAAGACTTTTCGTGTTTGTTATAGCAGATGCAGTATCATTTTGAGTATTGATGACAGAGATCGGGGTTGAGCCAGCACCATTTATTGCATACACCTTATCATTCGCAGCAGCTAAGAAATATCCGCTCGTATTTGGAAGCGTTATCGTTGCTCCTAGCGTATCAGAGCTTGTATCAATACGGTATGTTTTTTGAGAAGTGCTAAAACCATTTGAAATATACACTTTATCACCGACAATAGCCGCAGTAAGTGCACCACTTGCAGTAACGATAGTCTTAAGCGAATTAGCAACTGTATCAATGACCGGAACAAAACCATTTGTATAAGGAAAATATATTTTATTGTGGAATACCACACCTGGATACGATCCGGTTCCTAACGAACCGAGATTTATATAATCACACAGCGCCCCATTCGAGTTTGTGACACTTTGATTACTGAAAGCGAGAGCTGCATTATTTGATGTATCCTGTATTGAACCGATGCCGGGCGTATAACTTACAGTCACAATATCATCGTATACAGTTGCGGTCTGGAGTGTCAGATGAATCGCATCTGATCCAGAAAAATTAACAGCAGTAACATTCATCGGTACATTATTTACAAGAACAGCAAAACTCGATGTCGCCGGACCGGAAGTTGTTTTAAGAGCTTCATTAAACTGAAGCGACAATGTCGTCGAGGTGACCGAGGCACTTGAGAGGGTCGGCGGCGTAACATCAGGCGCTGAATTTGTCACACTTTGATTTCCTAAGTTTCCAGCATGATTGCCGGCAACATCGGTAATATAATTTGGTGTTGTTGCTGTGTAATTAACAGTAATAGTCTGGCCGCTTAAAACCGTATCAGCAATGGTCACGTATGCAATATTACCGATCGTCGATGCACTGATGACAGTACTTGTTGCACTATCGATCATGACCGAAAAATTACTCGTAGCAAGAGTGGTGCTAGCGAGAGTCTCACTGTATGTAAGAGCAATCGTTGAAGTAGCTATCGACGCAGAAGAAAGAGTCGGAGAAGTTGTATCAGGAGTACTGTTTGTAACGCTTTGATTGCCGAAACCTAATGCCTGGATGCCACCCGTTCTCTGTATAGGATTTACACCAGGAGTATAATCGACAATAACAGTATCAGAATCGATAACTGGTGTAGCTAAAGTCAAAATAACATTCGTGTTAGATGGCCCGCCGATTGTGACGCTATTTAACGTCGGGGTGAAACTACCGTTTACGGTGACACCAAAATCACTCGTATCCGGGACGCTGCCTGTATCGAGAGATTTATCGTAGTGAAGCGTCAGTGTGCTACCGTTAATTGTTGCGGTCGACAAAGTCGGACGAGCTGCATCAATAACAATATTGCTTGTGTCTGAAATGTTATTTGGAGAAGACGGCACTGATACGCTACTTAGCGCAATACTATGAGCGTCGCTAATATTAATATTGGATGTACCAATAATAGTGAGATCTGAGGCGCTTTCGCCCAGACCGACAGAGTACGTTCCTGTCATGGCGCTTCCTCCTGAGGAGGTAAGCGACGCTGTGCCACCACTGTTTAAGGTAACGTCAAAAGATCCTGAAACACCCATATTGAAAGTGGCGGTAATATTTACAGTTGCCCCTAAGCCATATGTTCCATTTGCTGTCGTGGAAGTGAAAGATTGGAGGACTGCTGCATTGTAAGAACACGATCCATCGTCTGTATTTGCACTTGGATTGTAGTTATTTGCTGATGGGTCAGTACAGCCGAGAACCACCTGCTGACACGAACCGTTATCAATATTAGCCGAGCTGTTGTAGTTAACAGCGGACGGATCAGTACAACCATATGTATTGGTATCTGTAACAGGTTGACCTGTGAAATCAGGGGCGAAGTCAACCGAATTTCCTGTATTTGAATCGATAATTCCACTACCTAAATTTGTATAATCAAGAGTAATAGAATCAAATTGGGAAACATTCCCCGTTAGTGTTAGTACGACAGAATTGCCAGTAACTGAGACATTCGAGATACCAACAGAATTTGATGCACCATGCAAAACATAGTAGCTCGGATCTGTAGCATTTTGAGAAATGTTTATGTCATACAAGAGAGTCAGAGTAGTACCATAGAGGTTGGCGGCAGCAAGATTTGGTGTCGAATCAGCAAAAAGATGCGCTTTCGGAATCAAGAAAGCCATCACAAGAATGAGGAGTCCTAAAATAAATAATTTTTGTTTCATACGGTCGAGGCAAATGAATCACGGTAGATTGATATGCATATCAATTTTACCAAATCGTCACCAAAGCTCAAAAGCTTTTCGTTTTTTGGCTCTGTGCTTCGTTTATTTCATATCAAGAAGTGACAGAAATTCCTTTTCGCTCAATGTTTTTAGATGAAGCTTTTTTGCTTCATCGAGTTTTGATCCAGCACTCTCTCCCACAACAACAAAATCTGTATTTTTAGACACCGAGCTCGAGACATCTCCACCAAGAGATTTTATTTTTTTCTTTGCTTCATCGCGTGAAAGAGTTTGGAGTGTACCCGTAAGCACAAATGTTTTTCCAGCAAACGCTTTTGATTCTCCGTGATGTTTTGGATTTATGATATGAAGCTCCGGCAAAAGTTTGTCGAGGAATTTTTGATTATGCTTATCAGAAAACCAATTTGAAATTTCACGAGCAATAATAGGACCAACCCCATTTAGATTTTCCAAATCTTCAAATGTTGCCTTTCGAAGTTTTTCAAAAGATTTAAAATGTTCCGCAAGATCGTACGCAGTTTCTTCTCCAACTTGTGGAATCGAGAGTGACACGATCACACGATAAAGTTCTATATGGCGGGCTTTTTCAATTGCTTCAATAAGATTATCTGCAGATTTTTCAGCGAATCGTGGAAGTTCGAGTAGATCTCCTTTTTTAAGTGAGAAAATATCAGCACGGCCTGCGATGAGATTGTTGTCTGCCAGAAGATCAATGATCTTCGGTCCAAGTCCGTCGATATCAAATGCTGTTTTCGATGTGAAATAGTAGAGAGTGCGACGGTCTTTAGCAGGACATTTTGGATTTGGACAATAGTACGCAGCACTCTTTGCATTTTTTCCTCCTATCGTTTTTTTCTGAAGTTCGGTTTCGCACACAGGACATTTTGTAGGCATCGAGAATTTTTTCTCCTTTCCTGTTCTCATTTTCGTGACCACTTCAACAACATCAGGAATAACATCTCCCGCTTTCTGAAGGATTACTGTGTCACCAATGCGAAGTCCGAGACGAATAATCTCATCTTCATTGTGAAGTGTTGCACGCGACACTGTCGTACCTGCAACAGACACAGGCCGCAGATGCGCCACAGGAGTAACAACACCAGTGCGTCCCACCTGAAAAGCGATATTTTCCACAACTGTCGTCACCTGCTCTGCTGCAAATTTAAACGCAATAGCAAAACGCGGTGCTTTGCCAGTAAAACCGAGTGCATCCTGATATTTCTTGTCATTTACTTTTACAACAATTCCATCAAACCAAAAATCTTCTTTTTCTTTTCTCTCCTGCCATTTTTTCCAGTATGCAATTACTTCATCAATATTTTTACAAAATTCAAAATTTTTGTTTACCTTGAAACCGAGTTTTTGAAGAGCCTCAAGCTCACCTTGTTGTGTTGATGGGACATCTTTAGCCTGTGCAATGTCGTAGACAAACATTCGGAGCTTCCTCTCTGCAACAAGTCGCGGATCAAGTTGGCGGATTGAACCCGCGGCAACATTGCGTGGATTCGCAAATGGCTCCTCGCCTTTTTTAACTCTCTCTTTGTTAAGCTCCACAAGCACGCGTTTACTCATCCACACTTCTCCTTCGACAATAATATCTTCTGGAGAATTGAGTCGAATTGGCACTGATTCGATAGTGCGAATATTTGCTGTGACATCCTCGCCTACTTTTCCATTACCACGAGTTGCAGCAGTTTTAAGAAGACCCTTTTCATATTCAAGAACAATCTTCAGTCCATCAATTTTTAGTTCACACACATATGCAGGTTCAACATTGCCAAATGAGGGTACAAGAAATTTCTTAACTCGTGCATCAAATTCTCGGATCTCTTCGGGAGAAAATGCATCATTAAAAGACCACTGCGCTACTTTATGCTGCACTTTTTTAAATTCTGGAAGCGGCTCACCGGCAACACGCTGCGTCGGCGAATCTGGTGTAATGAGCTCCGGATATTTTTCTTCAAGAAGAACAAGTTCGTGCTTCAATGAATCAAGGGCTGCCTCGGAAATATCCTCACGATCAAGTACGTGATATGCATAACGATATTCTTCGATAGTTTTACGGAGCTTTTCTGCTCTTTCTTTTTCACTGTGTGGGACTGCCATATATTTTCGTTACGGAAATTTAGAACGACGATCTGATAGCACGCTCGAATCTATTCGCAGAATTCTGATCACATGTACTATATCCACGCGAGTCGATTGTTGTTGCTCCGTTTTGATACTTTGTTACATAGACATCAAAACAAATATTTTCTGTCGAATTTGAATCGACATAAAAATGACTCGTAACTCCATTTGAAAGCGTCAAAGGTGGATCCTCAAATTTAAGCGTCTGCCCGATACACTGATAATCATAATGAACTCCTGTTGTCTGACTTGTAAAACAAATGCCGGGGTTATTCGGATCATTTGAGAAGATGCTTCCCTGACACTGACTATTTCCACCCCCACCATGGTCGAGATACTGTGCACATTCAACACCTGTGTCCGCTGAGTAGAATGCGTGCTGAGACTCTCTTCCTGCTGAAGACAATGTGATTTGTTTTACTGTCACATTAAGGATCGCAATACCAATCGCAAGCACAAGCGATGCAATAAGTGATGCGTAGAGAATCGCAAAACCTTTGGAGTATTTTATTTTATTAACAATATTTTTTTGCATTCTATAAATCTTATTTTATTTTCGCTGCCAGTTGAGAATTCTCTCACGGATCGTAAATGTTTCAGGAACAGCAAGAAGAAGTCCATTATTCCATGTTACCTTCACTTCGATCAAAGCTTCTTCGTCTGCTGTGCCATGGTTTGGTTTTGGTGTTACGGTGATACTTCGAACAAAACGAGAATCTGGATATGCAGAGTCATAACTATACACTCCACTTGAATCATCGAAACGAAGTGGTGGGCAGCCATCGTCTGGATCACAGAGTGATACAGCATTGTCATTAAAACCTGCATCTGTGCGAAATGGCTCTCTTACATCAACGATACAACCATTACTATTTCCAGCAGGATTTGCAGGCGGTGGCATACATTTAGTAAGCCCTGCAAGCCACGCAAGAGAGTCGTTTGGATCAGGCACAGTGTTTCCAGAATAATAATCCCACAAATAATCTGTATCGCGTGCATTACGCACGTATTCGATCGCTTCCTGTCCAAGATAGAATGCTGTGATTTCATCTTTTGCATACATTGCAGCAAAAAGCCCTTTTGACGCAATCTGCATTGGACCGATAATCGACACAAGAAGAATTGTTACAGCAACAAGAGTCTCGACGACTGTGAAGCCTTCTTTTCCTTCTTTCTTTTCTTTTTTATTCATGAAAAATTTCATACGCAATTTCTAGATATCGAGTCGTCGTTGTGACACCAAAGTCTGGAGACTAAAGTTACTCAAATTCTGTACTGTCACATCACCGTTTTGATCTTTCGTAGCATTACCGGCATATCCCTTGATAATGACAAGGATACGAGGCTGACGATAATTTCCATCTGCAGTCGAATCAGTATCGGCTACATAGAAATTAAGACTTTGAATATATACTTCCGCAGCAGTGAGATCAGATGTTATACCACCCACAGTTTTTGTAATTGCATGTCGATCAGGATCAAGGGCGTAAGTGACCGTAGCACCATCAGCTTGTTGTGAAGTAAATTCAACAGATGTACCTCCGGTTCCTGAAAGACAATCACCTGGAATTTCACCATTACATTTATAGTCATATCCTGTACGAAGATCACGCACCATACCTTCAAATGCAAAGTTAAGGTTGTCGATCACGGAGTTAAGTGACTGTGCTTTTTTGTTCGCACCAACAATTGCAAGCACTGCCCCAATTGAAATCATCATCACAATCGCGAAAATAGATACCGCAACCATGATCTCAACAAGAGTGAATCCTTTATTTTTTTTAATAAAATTTCTTTGCATTGATATTCTTTTTCTTAAGAAGTTGCATCGCAGCCATTTGATGCATCTGAGCTATCTGTTGGATCAACAGCAATTTGCCCCGCTTCCGTCACACGAACAACACGGCATTTATCACCGAGTGCAGACTCAACAACAATAATCGCTTGATCATATTCATTGTACACACTGCCATAACCTCCCCAAATATGAGACTCTGGATCAGGTTTAATGAAAACAATGTTGAGATCAAAATGTGAAGGTGTACCAGCATCATCCCAACAATTCCATACATCTGTTCGTGGATCATGACCACAGAAATTATGTATGCGCTGCCCTTGAGTAATTGAAACAAGGTCGATGTCTTGATCAAATCCTGGTTCATAAACAAATTGCGTTCCTTGATCTGTTCGGTCTGCGTAGACATTGTAACTTGTAGGTTTTTGAGTGAGGTCTGCTGGTGCACCAATATGAATTCCATATCCCACCTTAAATGCATTGTCCGAGGATTGTTTCGAACCAATACCGTACACTTGTGCTTCACGAATAGAAAGAGCGATTTGATATGCAAGATTCGTAATCAAGATATCACTTGAAAATTTTGATTGTCGTCCGAGAGTGATCGCGGTAATGATAAGAAAAATCGCAACAACTACCATAAGCTCGACAAGCGAGAATCCTCTTCTCTCTTCTTTTTTCTCCGATTTATTTTTTCGTGAAAAAATTTTCATGTCTTAACTTAGGAAAAGTGAATAAAGAAGTGGGATGTGAAGTATGTCGAGATGATAAAGGAAAGCAAAAAGCACACCGAGAGCCATAAATGGTACGAACGGCACTTCGCTTTTAAGTCCTACTTTCTTTTTTGAAAAAGAAGATGCAATAAGTAGGAAAAGTGCAAATGCTGCACCGATCCAAAACGCAAGAATGATTGATGAAACTCCGCCTGCAAGACCGAGCATCCAACCGATACCTAATGCTAGTTTTCCATCACCAAGACCCATCCATCTTCCCTTTGAGAAAAACCACAGACAGAAAAATGGAAGGAAAAGAAGCGGTCCAGCGAGGAGATCGAGAAGACCAGGCATTGTTATAAGGGAATGAAGATCGTATGAAAGAAAAAGCCCGAGAAGTGCCACGACATCAAATGTAAAAACAAGACCGTCAGGCACGATGCCGTGACGCATGTCGTAGACAGATATAGCAATAAGAATACTAAACATCAGAAAGTAGTACGGAAGTACGAGTGGTGACATGAGAAGAAGCTTCTCACCGAGCGAAAGAAAGATCGCCGCGAAAACAATCCCAGTCGTAAATTCAACCAAAGGATATTGAATAGATATAGGCGATTTGCATTTGCTGCATTTACCTCCAAGAACGAGGTAACTTACCAGAGGGATGAGTTCGAGTGCGTAGAGAGTTTTGCCGCACGAAAAACAAAACGATCGCCCTGTAACACCTCTTCCTGTTTTGAGTCGGAGCACCAAGACATTAAGAAAACTTCCGATGATTGTACCGAAAATGAATGTTAGAAGTGCGAAAATATACATGAGTTAATTATAGAACGAAAGACCCCGAGCGAGAAGCAAAAATCGTACCCAAAATTAGCAGAATTACTGACTTGAGATCTTATAGTTGTCCCCCGATCCGTTAAGAAGCGCTCCGCAAGTCACTGAGTTTGAAATCTCTTCCATATGTGCTCCCAAGCAATAATCAGAACCATTTGTCTCATAGTCATAAGGAAATCCAGTGAGCGGATCTTTTGGAAAATTTCCCGGATCAAAGTAAGACGTTAGATCTGCAAGAGTTGAAGGATATTTATAATTATCCTGGAAATATTTTTGTGCAGCTGCATCAAGCTCTTTAAGCTCCACTGCTCGCCTGCCGTCACGACTCTTTCCTTTCACATGCGAATAGTCGACAATCGCGACGGATGCAAGCACTGCGATGATGGCGATCACCACCATAAGTTCCATCAATGTAAAACCTCGTCGAAGAAATAGATTTCTCATGCTAGAAAATAAAATGATTTAGAAAGTTGTGCAGGTATTCTGGTTACAGTAGATTTCCTGACCGAGAGTTGCTGAATCCGCAGAAAACGAGAATGTGCCCGCTGATGTATCGGATGTTGAAGATGCTGTGTATGCAAAATCTCCGCCGAGAGTTGGCCATGTCGCTGATGAACCTGTACAAATCGGACTTCCAATAGTTGGTGGGTTTGTAAGAGTCTGTCCGTTATCGAGACATACGAGTGCTGCCGGAACAACTGATCGCATTGAGGATTGAGCAGCTGCAGTCTGTGCTTTTTGTCTTGCGCTTGAAAGAGATGAAAGGACCACCGATGAAAGAATACCGATGATCGCGATCACAACAAGGAGTTCGATGAGTGTAAAACCTTTATTTTTATTCATGAGATTATTCAAAGCTTTTAATGTGTGAATGTATTGTAGCATGCATTATTTTGGCCATAAAAAAAAGAAATCCCCTTTCGGGGATTTCTTTTAGTTGAATTTGGTCAAACTTAGCAGCCTGATGCAAATGAAGTAGAGGTAGCAGTCACAGTTGCTGTTCCGCAAGATGAGACTACGTCTGACTTGTTTGCAGCAAATGTAACTCTGAAGCTTCCGTCAGATGCACATCCGCCTCCAGCATCAGTTCCGAGAGCGTGGTTTGTTGTTGAAGCAAGACCAGACGCGTTAGATGATGTGATAGAACCTGTGTAGCTTCCGTCACAAAGTGCGACGAGCTGAGGCTGAACCGCTGAAACTTCAGATTTGAAAGCTGCAACGTTTGCCTTTGTTCGAGCTGTGTTAAGAGATGCAAGAACGACAGATGAAAGAATACCGATGATCGCGATCACAACAAGGAGTTCGATCAAAGTGAAACCTCTTTTAGTAGACATTGTGTTAAATTTACTTTTAATAATCTAATTAATTTTCTCTTTTGAGCCAGAGACAGGCTTTAATTCGACCAATGGCTTTAATTAATAATGCCAAAGTTATATGAATATTATACAGGGCATTGCTTTCCCCTCACAAAGGGGGTGGTGGGGATAAAGTAAAAATAAAGAAAAGATAAAATGCCGCGCAAGCCTTGCTTGCGCGGCATTTTTCTTTCTTTTTTCTTAAATTGACGCTGAGATGTTGTAGATCGGGATGAGAACGGACGCAAGGAGGAATGCCACACCAAGACCAAGAAGAACGATCATTACCGGTTCGATAAGATCCACAAGAGTGTCCACGGCGTTAATAACTTCTCGTTGATAGAATTTCGCCAAAGTATCAAGGATATGTCCGAGCTCTCCGGTTTCCTCACCAATCTTTGCCATCTGCACCACGATTGAAGGAATATCTGAGTATTTTGAAAAAGCATCTGAAAGAGAGCTTCCACCTTTCACAAGTTCAAGAGAGGAAAGCAAAATATTTTCATACACTTTGTTATCTACCACATCAGCAGTGAGTTCAAGTACCTTTATCATTGGGATTCCTGAGACAAGCATTGTGTTCATGTTGTCAGCAATACGAGAAAGATAAAGTTTTCGATAGAGTGTTCCCACATAAGGAATATTAATCTTTGCTTGATCGAGCATGAGCGCCCCTTTCGAACCACGAGTTGATCGGAAGAAAAAGAATCCAAAAATAACAAGTGCAACAAGGATGAAAAGACCGTAATTGACGAGGAAATTTGAAAGGCCAATAACGATTTGTGTATAGATTGGAATTTGCTGACCAGATTCTGTAATGATATTTGCAACCTTTGGAATTACGATCGTAAGCATAAGCGACATCACTGCAATGAAAGTAAAGACCACGAACGCAGGATAAATAAGTGCATTCTTTGCCTTGCTTGTTACCGCATAGTTACGGTCCAAATAGTCTGCCAAGTATGTAAATGTCTCATCAAGTTTTCCTGATTCTTCGCCGGCACGCACCATGTTGACGTAAAATGGTGTGAAAACTTTTGGATGTTTTGAAAGCGCTTTAGAAATGTTTGCTCCTCCCTGAATATCATCAGCAATCTCTGCGAGTTTTCGTCCAAGATTTTTGTTTTCTGTTTCAGAAGCAAGAAGTCGAAATACTCGAAGTGCAGACACCTGAGCTGCAAAAAGTGTCGCCATCTGTCGTGAAAGAATCACAACATCTTTATTGCTCACACGATCAAAGAAACTAAGATTCTTTGAAAAAATGTCTTTGTCTTCTGGCGAATTGATCGTTTCAATCACAAGACCTCGTCGCTGAAGTGCTGCAATAGCAACATCAACATTCAAGGCTTCAATTGATCCTGTTGTCTCCTGACCTGTACTATCGATTGCTCTGTAATTGAAAAGCATAGTGGATTATTAAATCATTCTTTCAAGTGTCTTTGGATTGAATGCATATTTGTACGCATTCTCAATGGTGATCTCTCCCGCTCTCACAAGATCAGCGAGGCATCTGTTCATATCAATCATTCCTTCTCCCGAACTTGTCTCAATCACTGTATCGATCTCGTGAATTCTTTTTTCTCGGATAAGATTTTCTACCGCGCTGTTTACAATAAGAAGCTCGTACGCAGGAATCTGCCCTCCAGAAATACGAGGCACGAGTCGCTGTGAAAATACTCCAATGAGAGATCCTGCAAGCTGGATACGAATCTGATCTTGCTGCCCCGCTGGGAATGAGTCGATGATTCGGTCGATAGTCTGCGCAGCATTATTTGTATGAAGCGTAGAGAATACAAGGTGTCCTGTTTCTGCTGCAGTAACAGCTGCAGACATTGTTTCAGGTCCTCGCATCTCACCGACCAAAAGCACATTCACATCTTCTCGAAGCACTGACTGAAGCGCTCCTGCGAAATCTTTTGTATCAGTATGCACTTCACGTTGATCGATGATAGATTTTTTCTGATCATAAATATATTCGATTGGATCTTCAATCGTCACAATATGCTCTGCTCGCTCTTCGTTGATAAGTTCTACCATTGATGCGAGCGTTGTCGTCTTTCCTTGTCCCACAGGACCTACCACGAGGAAAAATCCTTGCTTTCGTCGTGCAAAATCTGAAAGAGTTTGAGGCAATTTTAATTCTTGTAAAGTCTTGATAACTTTTGGTACAAAACGAAGCGCGATCGAAATGTGCGCCTGCTGAAAATATGCATTACCACGAAATCGAGCTTTCTCTTTATAGTTGTATGAAAAATCGAGTTCCTGGTTTACAAAGAATCGATCCTTATTTTCTTTTGTCGTAAGAATAGAAAGAAATCCTTCTGTATCTTCTCTTTTGAGTGCTGGCTTCTTAACAAGAGGAATGAGATTTCCATTCACACGAATTGTTGGACTTCTCCCTTCTGAAAGATGAAGGTCCGATGCACCTTCTCGCATCACTGTTTCTATGAGTTCCTCGATTTCTTTTTGATAGTCCATTGAATGATCTTTTTAATTATTTTCCATTCTCCTCAGCGATGCGAACGATCTCTTTGAGAACTTCTGATGGGATCGTTGTCGCCTTCACAATGTAACCTTGAATACCAAACTGCTTTGCTTTATCGATATCACTTTGCTGTCCTTGGTTTGAAAGGACAATAAATACAGCATCTTTCATGAGTTTCTCTTCGCGAATCTTTGCGAGAAGTTCGAGACCGTCCATTCCAGGCATCACCATATCAAGAAGAACAATATCTGCCGGAAGTCCTGTGCGCATTTTCTCAAGAGCTTCTGTCGGGTCACCAATCGCAGTTACATCGAGTCCAGCTTTCGTGAACTTCATTGTGTACATGTTAAGCAAAAACTTGTCGTCATCAACAATTACAACTTTGTATTTCTTTAGTTCATTCATAGTATTTTTATTATAACACGAACAATTATCTCCTAAACGAGGTTGTTCACTTCCTCGAATGGAATTTGCTTACGAAGCGCCTTGATCATCGCATCTTCACGCATTGTAATCATTCCATTTTTACGTACAACCTTCCAGATCTCAGGCTCAGTCGGATTTGAAAGAATAACTTTCTCAAGCTCTTTATCCATTTTAAACATCTCGAATACAGCTTCTCGTCCACGTGTACCTTTTGGACAATCTGGGGTTGTGACTGCTTCACAGACTTCTTTGAATGGAGGAATTTCGCTTTTAAATTCTTCAGGTAGATCTTCAAACTGTTTTTCAAACATCACCTTAATGCTTCCCTCAACAGGGATTGTCTTCTCTGCTCCAGGGCAAATCTTTGACACAAGTCGCTGTGCCATCGAAAGAATAAGTGTTGGTGCAATAAGATATGGATCAACACCCATATCAATAAGTCGTGGCACTACACCAAGTGAATCATTGGTGTGAATTGTTGAAAGCACCAAGTGTCCGGTGAGGGCCGCTTGCACAGCAAGCTGGGCGGTTTCCTTATCACGAATCTCACCTACCATGATGATGTCAGGGTCTTGTCGAAGTGTTGTTCGAAGTCCAGTAGCAAAGGTGTAGCCGATCTCAGGATGCACTTGCGACTGGCTCATTCCTTCTACGTTGTATTCCACTGGATCTTCGAGTGAAAGCACGTTGTTTGTTTCTCTATCGATCTCTGAAAGCATTGAATACAGAGTTGTTGTCTTTCCAGATCCTGTCGGTCCTGAAATAAGAATGAGGCCGTAAGGTCTTTTGATCGCATCTTTCATGAGTTGCAAATTCTTTGGAGAAAGTCCGAGATCGTAAATAGTTTTTACACCTTTCGCCTGATCGAGAATTCGCATCACCACTTTCTCTCCGTAATATGTTGGAAATGTCGATACTCGAAAGTCGATTTTTCGTCCGTCGATACGCGCTGAGAAGCGTCCGTCTTGCGGCTTTCGTTTTTCATCAAGCTTCACGTTTGAAAGAATTTTGATACGAGCAACAACAGCATTGAGAACCTTAAGTGGCAAAATAAGTGATGTGTGAAGAGTACCATCAAGTCGGAATCGCACGCGTACTTTATCGGTCATTGGCTCAATGTGCACGTCGGACGCTTCTCCTTCAATAGCATAACGAAGAATCGTCGCTACAATCTTTGTTACCGGCGCATCTTCAATGATATTTGTCTGATTGATCTTTTGTGTCAGATTCTCTTCGTGATTTTGAAGTTCTTTTTCTTCGTCAGAAAGATCTGTTTCAAGTTCTGTAAGTGCTTTTGTTACTTCCCCCGAAAGACCTTTGTACGACTCTACCGCTTTTGTAAAATCTTCCTCAGAGATGAGGACGAATTTAAACGGCATATCATTTTTTGATGAGATGAAGTTTACCGCATCTTTTGCTTCAACATTGTCTGGGTTTACGATTCCTACAATAAGTGTCTTATCCTTCACATCAAGGGGGATCACTTTATAGTACTGTGCAGATTCTTCTGGAATATATTTAAGTACTTCAAAAGAAATATTTGAATTATCGATTGCTAGAGTTGGGATACCGTAATACTCTCCTTTTGATGCGAGAATATTTTCTGGCGACACACCAAAACGCTTCAAGGCCGCCTCAACCGGCTCACCTGAAAGTTTTATTTCATCATTTATCTTACGAGCATCGCCTGCTGTAAGAAGGTTCTTTTTTACGAGAATGTCTATAAGATGCATGGCTTATTTTGCTGTTGTCTTCGCGCCAGATCCTGTTGTAGTAGTTTTTGAAGCGGCCTGTAGCGATGATGTTGCGCTTGTTGTTTTTGGTGCGCTTGTATCCGATGTAATTGGCTGATCAACATATCCCAGACTTTCAACAGACGATGATGCACTTGTTGCACTTGTTGGTGCAAAAGGATTATCTCTTCCTGCATCTTCCGGCACAATCGGTTGTGTGTAATCAACAAGACTGTGAAATGCTGGATCGTTGAAGAACTGAGCATTGAAAGACACGTCTTTTATTTTAAGAAGGAGTGGCAAAATAGATTGTCCTGGGCTTTGTGATGTTGTACCTGCTCCCCCAGTTGCCCCTGTTGCAGAAGAAAGAGTTCCTGTTGGTGTAGAAGGCTTTAGATAATTGTATGCAATGAAACACACCAAAAAGATCGCAACAATGACGAGAGGTTTTTTCATTTTTTGGAAGAGATCATTCATATTATTGTTTGAGCCAATATGTTCTTACCGAAGCATTGATATCGTATGAATCTTTATCATTCGCCTTAAATGAAAGTGACGTCACATCAACAAGTCGAAGACTCTGTTCTACCTGATTAAGGAAATCAAGGAAGTTTTCATATGACGCAGTCGCTTTAAATGATACGAGGATTGATGCATATGGTTTGCTGTTTGGACCAAGCGAAGAATCAGTTGATACTTTTTCCTCAGTGATTTTTATACCCTTGAGAGTAATTCCTTTCGACTGTGCGATAGCATTAAGATCGAAAATAAGCTGAATGTTATCGACATGGTCAGGAAGAAGTTTCTGAATCGCATCAAGATCGTTTCCTGAAAATTGTTTGTATTGCTGTGCGAGTTGATCGCGTTTTGTGAGCACATCTCGTGATCGTGAAAGTGCAGAATCATAATCCGCCTTCTGCGCAGAAATAGCCTGAATGTCTTGATAGACACCATCTGTAAAAAATACAAAGACTGCGATCGAGACTGCTATGAGAATGAGTGGTACGATTGATTTCATATTTATTGTGAAGTGCTTCCACCATTAGTAGATCCCGCTGATCCATCTGTCGCTCCTCCCGTTGTTCCGCCAAAAACATTTCCATTCGAAGTTCCTGTAGTGCCCGTGCTGCCGCCAGAAATATCTGGTGTATTATTCGCATCACTTGTTACTGTTCCCTGCTGGTAATCATTGTTTTGTCTTTTGTTCACACTACCTGCGTAGTAGAGAAGTCCTGGATCAACTTTTGTTGTGAAGTTGAAAACAACATTTCCTTTTTCATCGAGATCGAGATTTGAAAATATTGGATTCTTCAAATTCTTATCCTGTCCAAAAATCTGCGACTGGTACGCCACTGAGTTGTAGCTTGCTGCCTGACCGTTCATTGTGAGTGTGACAGAGCCGTCTGCACCAAGATCATATTTAAAATCAGTAAAGCGCACAGACTTCAAAGTGTTCTGCGAAAGATAAGAAAAAAGATTTGTCGTAGCGATATGCTGATTGAGAAGTTTTTGTGCAGTATTGAGGCGATTCTCAAGACGAACATATGATTCGATCGTATCGGGCTCAAACGCCTTCACGTTTTTATCAAGATTTGTCTTTACGACATTTGTTTGATTTTGAAGATATGCTCTGTATCCAAAAGCTCCCGCAGCGATAATGAGACTCGCGATAAAAGCGATCGTTGCAAGAAAAAGAAAAAGTCCTACCGCCGGCTTCTCGTAAGAAGTTTGCGGAGTGAGTGATGCTTTAGGTATGAATGATGTCTGGAACTTTGTCTCCACGCTAGATATTGTACATTAAATTACACCTCGTACATATATTATAAACAGGGGAAATCTCTTTTGCATCCACACCAACAACTTTCTTTACGAGATTTTTCCCTTTTCACCTACCTCAATCAAACTCCTGAAGCTTTCGAAGTGCCAAACCGACAGCAACAGCAAAATCCAAACCCGATGTTTTAAGAATTTCTCCAAGGAATGCTGGTGTCTCCACTTTTGCAAATGGATCCCCCATTACTACCTCTGTCTGAAAACGAGATTTTGCATATTCAAGAAATCCTTTCATTGCCACACCTCCTCCTGTGAGATACACACGTCCAATACTCTTGCTATATCGCTTCTGATATCCCAAAAGTACCGTTCCTGCTTCAGAAAAAATGTAGTCGAGGGTAAGGTCGATAATGCCGTAGATTGTTTTTGCATCTGCCTCGCCTGAGTTGCCAAGATTTCTTTTTATTTTTTCTGCTTTCTCTGGCGTGATCTGAAGTCCTTGAGAAATTGAAAGTGTAATATCTTGCGAGCCGCGATTGACGATATGAGATTTTCTGATGATTCCTCTTTCAACAATATAAAGTTTTGTCGATGCTGCCCCCATATCAAAGATCATCACTGGAGAAAGCTCACGGTCGATGAGCGAACGGATCGCAGCAAACATTTCAATTTCAAAAAATGTCGTATGCAAATTCGCATCACGAACAATCGCTGAATAGCTATTGAGAATTTCATTATGAATAGACACCACAAGCACTTCTGTCTTTGGTTTTGGCGGCTCCTGGTTTGACACAGTTTCAAAATCAAAAGTTTTATCCTCCTCTTTTGGAATAAGCCACCAGTCGAGAGTTACTTCATTTATTGGTACTGGAATAAATTTTCTCGCTTCGATCGGAATCATTGACTGAAGTTCCTTTTCTGGAAGCGGAGGCATTTCAATAAGAGATACAAGAGACTGGCGGAGTGGAATCGACACACCAGAATTTCTTGTTGTAATATTTGCTTCTTTAAGAAGATCCATGATCACGCCAGAAATTTTATCTGGCGTAAGATTTGTTGCTTGTCCGATCGTAAGTCCGGCATAGGGGCCAAGCGCGAGTGAGCCGTATGTTTTCAGTACTGCCTTCCCTTTTACTTTTGCAACCTGCACGATTTTAATCGCCGATGCTCCGATATCGACGCCGATCACGTTTGTATCTTGCGGTTCAAAAAATTTTTTAAAAGGATTATCCATACGTATAGAAGGATGGGATATTTTAGTATAGCATATGTGTAATGCAGTTTTTTAAAGTTGTACACGCCTCACGCGAGTGGACACAAAAAATTTTCGATATTATTTTTCCAAAGAGAGACGATTCCCTTTTTCTTGAGTCTCTTTATTTTAAAAAGTGGCAATCACTCGCAAAACCCGCCGAGCGAGATGGCATTTTTCATATCTTTCCTTACGAAAGTAAATATATTCGTGGTGCAATCTGGCAAATCAAGTATCGAAGGAACGAGAATCTTCGCAAAAAGCTTTGCGATATAGCGTCATTTTATATTCTCCCGGAACTTAGCGACAAAGAGGTGCTAGAGAATTTTACCAACCCTATCATTGGAGCAATTCCACAATCGCGAAGCCGCAAAAACGAACGAGGTTTTAATCAAAGTGAAGATATCGCAAAAGATCTCTCCGAGATTCTTCATCTTCCCTTTTATAAATTTCTCTATAAGTGCAAAGACACTCCGAGCCAGACCACGCTCTCACGAAATGATCGTCTTAAAAATATGAAGGGCGCGTTCGCTATTCTAAACGCGCAAAATATCACAAGTAAAAACATCATTCTCATCGATGATGTCACAACAACAGGAGCTACTTTACACGAAGCAAGAAAAATTCTCCTAGCAAGTGGTGCCAAAAAAGTCTGGTGTATTGCACTTGCACACTAACTTGTCATACACGAAATATTTTTCTAGTATGAGTTTGAAAGGTTCTTCTTATGAAAGC
Source organism: Candidatus Tayloriibacteriota bacterium (assembly GCA_029288615.1). Lineage (GTDB taxonomy): Bacteria > Patescibacteriota > Minisyncoccia > Phycocordibacterales > CAIRYW01 > JARIGV01. Next base: position 16,223 of record JARIGV010000018.1, on the reverse strand, counting down.
ATTCACCAAATTAACACTGGACATACCTGTGGAAATTCCCAGATACATCTTCGGTGGTCGCATTCGTTTCTTTTCGAAAACAATCTATGCGCAAGCAGTTTTCGAAGGTGTCATGAATGTGGGCCGACTCGAAAATGGCAATACCTTTAAGGTGTTCATCTTCAACGATGAGCATCCGACAGAATTTCGAATCCGTAACATCGATGTTCTGTCGCAACCTAACGAAGGGGTTAGACATTCGATCGAACTCTATGAACGTTTGAGCCCTCTCACGCTTAGGGAGAATCCAGACGGCAGCGAGAGTATTGTCAGCGAAACTCCCGAAGGATCGATCAGGCGAATTGAACAAGGAATTGCCCCGCGGCTTGCCGCAATCGGACTACACCTAACAAAAAAAGCCGAATATAAACATATTCCGGCCTACCGTTTCATTCCGAGAAGTCTCAACACGCCCGACTATCTTTCGATCAGTCCAACCTAATCGCCCATACGGGCGAATTTTTTATAAAAAAATTTAGAGAAAATTTTTAAGCTTATCTTGAAAGCGGAGCGAAGACTGCAGCAGCTGCCTGCACTTTTGCGATCATTGCACTCTGGCCTTCATACCACACTCCAAAAAAGAATGAGTAGACGACAACAATGATAAGAAATATTACTTCAAAAATTCTCCAGATAAGAGGTATTTTTTTGATTGCGTCTTTTGGGGGCATATGAAAAGTATACCTTATTTATTTTCGTTCTGTGAATCTTTCTTTGCATCACGAAGTGCAATGATCTGTATCGCTTTATTGACTGCTCGTGAATCCACAGGTGGCATAAATTTTGCAATGTCTTTCACAGGAGCATCTGGATGCGATTTTATAAAATCATGAAGTTCCACGAGCCCTTCTGCTTCACGGGCAATTCTCTCCTCTTCTGAGAGATTGATAACTTGAGCTTGTGGATCGCGGCGGAGAAATGGTGGCATGAGAGTATTTTATCTTTTTCCTTCCCATTCGAGAAGAAATTCTTTAAGAAAATTTTCCATATATGAGTGACGTTTCTCAGCGATCTTTTTCGCAGCTGTTGTATTCATGAGATTTTTGAGAAGTAAAAGTTTTTCGTAAAAATGATGATACGTTGAACTTTGAAGTTTTTTATAGTTTTTTGTCGTACTTAATTTCTGCGCTTTCAAAGTTGGATCATGGATCGGTCGCGCTCGGCTTCCACCAAACGAAAAAGCCCTCGCGATGCCAATAGCTCCTATTGCATCGAGTCTATCTGCATCTTGTACAATATAAAATTCAATCGGCACTCCTTCTTTTTTATTATTAAGATTCTTACTGAAAGACATGTTCTCAATGATGAACATCACTTTCTCGATTGTATCAGTGGGAACTTTCTGTTTCATTAAAAAATTTCGAGCAATAGTCGGATCATCATTTTCTTTACTGATTACTTTCCTATCTCCCACATCATGAAGAAGAATCGCGAGTTTGACGACAAACATATCTGCTTTCATGGATTTGCATATGAGTCTCGCATTATTTAATACACGCTCAATATGCCACCAATCATGACCAGTACCTTCTTTAGCAAGAATACGGCGGACGAAACGAGTGACACTGAGAAGAATGCTATCTTTTTTCATATACCTAGTTTAACACCGAAAAAGGTTCGAATTTATGAAATTAGAAAAACTATTCAATATATGATAGTCTGTCCGTACATTAAATGTGATTGGAGACGTGTCAGAGTGGTCTAACGTACCTCTTTGCTAAAGAGGCAGGGGCTTCAAAACCCCTCGAGGGTTCGAATCCCTCCGTCTCCGCCAAAACAAGAAGTTTTAAAACCAACACCTGTGCGTTGGTTTTTTATTTTATCTGTATGAGTTTATTATTTTGAACCTCAAAATACGCACTCATACCATGAGAAGGTGCGGTCGTCATTGGTTCGTTTGGGAGCCTGTCGGCATAATTTACAACGATTTTCTTTCCGTCGAAACTACTAGACTGTGGGGCAACGCGATCTCCAAGGAAGAGAGCATTTTCACCCTGAAGCCCATCCTTCCCTCCGAGAGCTAAAACTGCGTAGTAGAATGTACCACTGCCACCAGCATCATCTGTAAGAAGAAAGACAATGTCATCATATCCGTCTCCATTGAAGTCTCCGCGTACTTCGTTGCCAAAATATCTCACGATTTCTTTCGACGCAGAACCTGGAGCAAGAGGCACTTCAGCATAGCCATTCTGAAGCGTTACGTTTTTGCCTTCAATAGTATATGTCGCAGAGCGAGCATCAGAAGCCATACCAGTCTTTTCTTTCTTGGCATCATATGCAAAAACGCAAAGACAAACGACAACTAAAAGAAATACTACAGTTAGCGCAACATGACGCTTGATGATGAGAATTATTTTTTTCATGATAAACATATCTTAACACCTAAAGATGTATGGAATACAACTTTAACATCACCCCAAAAGAAGCTGTCGAGCTTCAGAAAAAACTTCGAGAACAAGTGAAGCTCGTGCCTTTGAGTAAAAAGATCCGCTACATTGCCGGATGTGATGTGAGCCTCAATTTATATTCAACGACAGTCTATGCCGGATTTGTCGTACTCTCCTATCCTGATCTTACACTTGTCGATCACGCGGTTGTAAAAGACGAAGTAACATTTCCCTATGTTCCAGGACTTCTTTCATTTCGCGAAATCCCCGCACTTCTTAAAGCGTGGCAGAAACTTAAAGTGATTCCTGACGTCATTATGGTCGATGGACAAGGTGTTGCTCACCCACGCCGTCTCGGCATTGCTACGCATTTAGGACTTGTCTTAGACATACCAACAATCGGCTGCGCCAAAAGTGTTCTCACAGGTAAATTTGAAATGACAAAAAATGTTTGGGATGCGAACCCACTTATTGATCCAAAAAATAATGAGATGATCGGTTTTGCGTTTCAATCGAAAGCTCGTTCGAATCCACTTATTATTTCTGCGGGATACAAAGTTACACAAGAAGAAGCACTAGAGATCGTGAAAATTTGTCTTCGCGGCTATCGTCTACCGGAGCCAACTCGCCTTGCTCACAACACCACAAACGAATATAGAAAGAAAGGATAGAAATTTGATACACTGTCGGCATGAAATTAGAAGAAGCGAGAGAAAAAGTCCTTACAGAAAAACCCGGACTCGCACATATATATAGCGAATGGGGCGACAAGAAATGGCCAGAATATCTTCGGCATTCTATACCTAAAGCAAAGGAACTCACAAAAGAGAATCGTGAACTCATAGACACGCTCGAAGAGATCTCTTCTCCTCTTCTTGGTGAAGAAAAAGCAAAGAAAATTTCTAAAACTCTCGAAGAATCTTTTTTTGCTTCTACTGCAGATCATCATGGCATTCTCTCTCATCCTTTCTTTGCAAACTCCGCACTCTCTCGTGGAAAAAGAGACAGGGCAACTGTCGTCCTTTCATTCGGCGGTATTTCTGTTTCTAATAGCTCCTATCCACGTGGAATGTTCTTTCATGATCAGAATTTAAGTGAAGTGCGCATGCCATTTCTCTCATTGAAACACAAAAGCAGATCGCTCTACGGCATAGACACTATTTCAAAGGAAAATTTTTCGAAAGTTTTTGATCGCACTCTTTCAAAATCTGAAGGTGTAGTTGAAAAAAGAATGGAGAGCTTCAAAGAAAAAATCCTTCGCACGAAGAAACTTTTTGAAGTCGACACAGCAAGCGAGCAATTCACTATTATCAATGACATTTTGTGGGAAGGAATCTTTGGCTCTTCGCATGGAATTCTTGCCTACATTGAGATCGAATCACTCGTTTCAAAACTTCTTCTTGAAAAACATATTGGTTTCGACACCGACATAGACAAAATTCTTTTTGATAAAAAAACTCGCTCTATTTTCCTTAAAAATCTCGAAGGCATTCAAGGCGCTCATGATACTGAGCACCAAAAAGGTTCTCATTTTTTCTGGTATATCGATCCTATCGAAAATGTACGGAAGCAGCTTTTTGTAAATGACGGTGGTCTTGAGACTCCGGACGGTATTCGCATAGAACTCACAAAAGAAAACATTCGAAAAGAAATTGAGAAAAAGACTTTGATGCCTACAATGGCGCTCGTATTCTCCGTTGTCTCCTTCTATCACGGTCTTGTCTGTGGTGGCGGCTTCTCGCAGATTGAATATCTCGGAGAAATGAAACACGCATATGAAAAAACTTTTGAAAGATCTATCGATCTTCAAACAGATATTTTTACTGGAGAATTTATAGCAGTAACGCTTTCAAAAGGAAAACTTTCTGAAACATACGCAACACTTCCCGACCTCTATATATATGGTGGAGTTGATACAACAAACAAGATCGATGATGTATTTTCAAAAATCTCTATTCGCACTTCGCTCGATCTTATGGTGCCCGAGTTTTATAAGATTATCTTTAAGGAAGATATAATAGTCGACGATATGTCAAAAACTCTTCCAACAATATCTCTCGGAAAAACGAAACCGAAATGTATTTATTGTGGCAACAATCCAACCAATCACTTCATTTCTTACATTATGCAAAGTAGTGCGGTACCACTTCGCCCGCTCTCTCGCCTTTTTAATTTTACTGATGGCCCGATTCCTCGCACTATTGCAAAAATAATTCTCACTCCATATGTCTGGCTTTTTCGTGCGCTTGGCATGCTTACCTTTAACACTGACAGTAGCAAAGCTTCCACAAAACGTTCGGAAGTTATTTGGAAAGAAGCGGAAAGACGCGGCATTGAAATGCAGCAGCTTGTGATCTGGGGTAAACCTGTCGAGCAATATCGAGCGAAGGTGCCCGGGCTTTTCGGTATCACATGGTGGAAATATTTTGAAAGTATTCCGCTTGGGAAAAATTCAGAAGCACCTTCATATAACTGGATGGATGACAAAGCTATTCTCAAAAAAGAATTTCGAAAGAAAAATATTCCCGTTGCATTTGGTGGAAGCGTTTCTTCATGGAAGAAAGCAAAAGAAATTTTTGAAAAAGCAGCAAAGCCTGTGATCGTAAAACCTCAGCTTGGTTCCCGTGGTCGCCACACGACTACTCATATATATACGCTCGAAGAACTTCGACGTGCATATGATATTGCAAAAAAACTTTGTCATTTTGTCATCGTCGAGGAGCAGCTTTTTGGAAGCGTCTATCGTGGCACATATGTTGGCGATAGAGTTGTTGGGATTTTACGTGGTGATCCACCTCAAATTATTGGCGATGGAATTCATACAATTTCAGAACTCATTGATATCAAGAATCAAAATAAGGCCGATGCTGTGAAAGATATCGTAGTGACCGATCTCCTACTCGAATTTATTTCACGCCAAGGATATTCACTCAATACAATTCTCGAAAAAGGAAAAATTCTCGATCTTTCAGAAAAGATTGGTATAGCTTACGGGGGTTTCGCTGCGGAAATGTATCCTGAAACTCATCCAAAAATTCTTCTGGAACTGAAGCGCGCTGGTGATGTGCTCGGAGCACCTGTTGTTGGTTTTGATTTCATCATTGAAGACGCAACAAAAAACCCCGACGGCGTTCGCTGGGGTATTCTTGAAGCCAATTCACTTCCTTTCATCAACCTCCACCATTTCCCTCTCGAAGGAAAACCAGTCAATGTCGCCTCTGCTGTGTGGGATCTATTTTTGGAAAAATAAACTTTTGTTGTTTAGTCCAAGGGCAGACCTTGAACAAAACAGACATGTCAGAGAAAAGTTTCGACACCGTCTTCGCTTTTGATTATTTTATCTATATTATTAGAAGATATTAATTATTTTAAAATTATGACAGGACCAACACCCTATGTTCGCTTCAATGATGAGAAATGCAAAGAGGCGTTCACATTTTACAAAGATTGTTTCGGCGGCGGAGAGCTTACTTTCCAGACTGTTGGTGAATCACCAATGGCCGGCGACATGGCGCCAGAGACACATAACCGCATTATGCACGCAGGTTTTAAATTTGGAAAAATTGAATTCTACGGCGCAGATATGATGAGAGACAAAGCAACTGTTGGAGACAACATTGCACTTTCTCTTAATTGCGATAGCGAAGAAGAACTTCGAAGCTTCTTTGAAAAAATATCTGTCGGCGGCGAAGTATTCATGCCGCCAGAGAAACAATTTTGGGGCGGAATTTTTGGAGTTGTGACAGACAAGTTTGGTATCGAATGGATGGTAAACTACCAAGTCGAGCCGATGAAATAATTTAAAAACAGCCGCGCAAGCAAAGCTTGCGCGGCTGTTTTTTTATATAAAAAATTGCGAGCCAAGCTCGCATTATTTTTTCGTGACACCAGCCTTAACGCCGATCTCGCGCGTCGTGATTCTGGCATCAGTAACCACGATGTAACGCCCTTTCGGCAGAAGACTTTCGATAAGTTCCTTAAGTTCCCTTTTCTGCTCGGGTTTCGGTTCGGAATTCCAAACAGGCGGCGCAGCGTCGATGATCTTCTGCACATACGCATTTAGCGCTTCACAGATCGCATCGAGGAGCTCCTGCTCTTCTTTCACGTTGACCAGGCCTTCATTGACCGGAATGACCGAAATCTCGAGTTTGAGCGGCCACTTCATCGGGAAATTCCAAATTGGCGTATGGAATCCCGAAACTGTCGGCGGCGGGACGGTGGGTTCACTGTTGGCAGATTGAGGTGTGGACATAGCTACAGACACATTACCGATATCCTTCAAAAAGTAAAGCCTGTCAAGAAAAGTCCAAGGTCTGCCCTTGGATAAATAGACAAAAAACGGCGGAGTTGAGCGCTTCGCCGTTTTTTGATCTGAGTTATCCCCAGCAAATTGTATGCGACCCTATCCCCACACAGAGAGAAGAAAGATCCGGAGAATTTCAAAAACAAAAGCCGTTGAAACGAGACTGCAGCCGGCCTGGATGAAGAAAAACTTCCATGGCTTACCTTCCCAGAGCACAGCGTTGCTAAAAATCGGGAGCGAGAAACCGACCCATATCGCAAACACACCAACAAGTTCAAAACCACTGAGGAAAAGAATATAGACAAGGAAAACATGAACGAGACTGAAAACAAAAGCCCATGCATATGTAGGCGCCATTCTCTTCTGTTTTGCTTTTTCCATGTGTTCCGCAGTAAATCCCATCATGTGCATCCACTGCTTTCCAAACATAAGTGGTGAATACCACAGACTACCGATAAGGATTGTCACCACCGTGGCGATAATGAGAGTAAAAATATGATAAGCCAACATTGTATGTAATTTAGAGCTAGTAAAAACCGTACGAACAAGTATAGTATACCCCGCATGAACATGACCTCTTCAAAAGATATCAACACTTTCAAAAGAACTATCCTCTCCTATTACAAAAAATCAGGACGCAATTTTGCTTGGAGAAAAACGCATGATCCATACAAAATTTGGATCTCAGAAACAATGCTTCAGCAAACGGGCACTGCTCGCGTCATTTCTAAATACGAAGAATTTCTTAAAAATTTCCCGGATCTCAACTCTCTTGCAAAAGCACCTCTCCAAAAAATTTTCATTGTATGGAAAGGTCTTGGATACAATAGCCGCGCCCTTCGCCTCAAACACGGAGCTGAATTTATCATCAACAATTATGATGGAAAATTTCCAAAACAAAGAGATCTGCTTTTAGAAATTCCAGGCATTGGCCAATCGACAGCGGCAGCAATTCTCAATTTCTCCTTTAAGATCCCAACACCTTTCATCGAAACAAATATCCGCGCTGTTTTTATTCATTTCTTTTTTAAAGATAAACAGGCGGTGTCTGATAAAGAAATTTTGCCTCTCATAGAGAAAACACTGCCTCAAAAAAATTCTCGTGAATGGTTTTATGCTCTCATGGACTATGGAGTGTATCTTAAAGCACACAAGCTCGTACCAAACAGTCGAAGTCTTCATTACAAAAAACAAAGCCCATTCAAAGGTTCCCTTCGAGAAAAAAGAGCAAAAATTCTTGCATTCGTTTCGAATAAAAAGAAAGCTAATGTGGATTCACTCAGCAAAGAACTATCCCTCTCACAAAAGACCATTCTCCCTATTATTAAGAAGATGGAAAAAGAGGGAATATTTCAGATTGATAATCAAAAAAACGTCTATATTGTCTAGAAAAACGAGGCTGCTATAATGTTTTTCATGGATAAAAAATACATCTTTGGAGGCATTATTGCTCTCATCATACTTATTGGACTTCTCGCATTTTTCAATTGGCAAAGCTCACAGCCAGGACAACTCGACTCTTTTGCACAATGTATTAAAAATAGTGGTGCAACATTTTACGGCGCATTCTGGTGTCCTCACTGTGCAGAACAGAAACGAGAATTCGGTAATTCAGTAAAATATCTTCCATATCACGAATGTTCGACAGCTGATGCAAAAGGTCAGCTTCAAGATTGTACAGACCGCGGCATTGAAAGCTATCCAACATGGGTCTTTGCAAACAATGCCACGTCAACAGGTGTTCAATCACTTCAAACTCTCGCGAGCACAACAGGTTGCACATTACCAGCCGGCATAGAATAAAAACATGCAAACTCCTTTCGTTCATTTTGGTGACACATTCATTGCATATCTCGTAGTTCTTGCAGAGTTGCTTTTCGTCGGAATTCTTTTCATCTATTTTGCAGAACGTGGCAAAGTAAAATCTAAGACGTATAACTTCATCTCACGTCACTCCCTTCTTCTCGCCTTCCTTGCTTCTCTTGCAGCAACATGTGGATCTCTTTTCTACTCTGACATCGCAGGCTACGAGCCCTGTAAGTTTTGCTGGTTCCAGCGCATCTTCATGTATCCTCAAGTTTTCATCTTAGGCATCGCACTCATCCGTAAAGATCTCGCGATCTGGCGCTACAGTCTAACGCTTTCAATTATTGGTGCACTCATTGCAGTAAATCATGTCATCTTGCAATGGACTGGAACATCAATCATTCCCTGCTCAGCTGTCGGACAAAGTGTTTCATGCAGTAAAGTATTCGTCACTCATTTTGGCTACATGACCATTCCTCTTATGGCACTCTCTGCATTTGCTGTAATGATCATTGCTATGATTTTCCTTCGCGAAAGAGAAAAATATCAGGTAAGTGAAAACTCTACACCAAGCGCATATGTTAAGATCACCGAACAAGTGATCATCAATGATTAAGCATTCTGACAAACTCGAAAATATTGGCCGCCCAAACGATCTCGTCAAAGCGGGATTAAAAAAATTACATCTCGATACAGTCGAAGATCTTTTGCGCTATTTCCCTGTTCGTTATCTCGATATTGCAGGTGTTCAATCAATTGGAAATGTTTCTAAAGGTGAAAAAGTAACTCTTTTTGGAAAAATTGAAAGCCTTGAAACCGGAAAATCTTTTCGCTCAAAAATAACCATGGCGAAAGGTGTACTCACCGACGGACATGCAAGCCTTGATCTCGTGTGGTTCAACCAGCCCTATATTGCAAAAATGATTCAAGACGGAAGCATGGTGCGTGTTGAAGGAACCATTACGGAAAGAAATAACAAGCTTTATATTTCAAACCCAGCCATCGAATCTGTCGCGTATGCTCCCTTTCCTTCAAACTCTCTTTTTAAAAATAAAGTTGAACCAGATAGCGAGCTTGGTATTTATCCTGTCTATCCTGAGACACGCTTTATAAGTTCTCGCTGGATCTATCATCATCTTCAGAAAATTTTTACTTCGGGAGCACTCGATGATATTTTTGATCCGATTCCAGAAGAGATCCTCAAAAAATATCATTTGCCATCTCTTAAGACTGCGTATGTTTGGATCCATACACCAAAAAATAAAAACGATGCGGAAGCTGCCCGAAAACGTTTTGCATTTGAAGAAGTATTTTTTATACAGCTTGCAAGACAGAAAGAAAGAATGGAACTTAGACATCTTCCGGCAGCCGCGATTAAAAACACAAAAAAGGACATCGACAGTTTTCTCTCGAGACTTCCTTTCACACTCACAAACGGTCAACAAAAAGCGATCGACGATATCCTTTCTGATATTGAAAAAGGAGCACCAATGTCTCGCCTTCTTGAAGGAGATGTAGGTTCTGGAAAAACTGCCGTTGCAGCAGCAACAGCATTCGCTGTTACAAACAATCGTCCTTACACTGGAAAGAAAGGTGATGAATTTGGTAATTTTCAAATCGCCATCATGGCGCCCACCGAAATCCTTGCAGCGCAGCATTTCGAATCATTCATTTCCCTTTTTAAACATCTTCCTGTTTCAATTGCACTTATGACGGGAAGCGGCTGCCGAAAATTTCCATCAAAAGTAAACCCAAATGGTTCCACACCAATCTCTCGACCACAGCTTCTCAAATGGGTGAAAAATGGAGAGATATCGATTGTCGTTGGTACGCACGCACTCATTGCAAAGTCCGTCGAATTTAAAAATCTCGCATACGTGGTGATCGACGAGCAGCATCGCTTTGGTGTCGCACAGAGAAAAGCACTTGTACGAAAACACACTCTCATTCCCCACCTTCTTTCAATGACAGCAACACCGATCCCTCGTACACTCGCTCTTACTATTTATGGTGATCTCGATCTTTCGGTTCTTGATGAAATGCCTGCAGGAAGGAAGAAGGTCATTACAGATATTGTTTTACCGAGCGGTAGAAAAGATGTGTATGAAAAAATGCGAGAAGAACTTAAATCTGGTCGGCAAGCATATGTGATCTGTCCTCGTATCAACGAGCCTGACCCAGATAAAGAAGTAAAACTCAATGTGAAATCGGTTAAGGAAGAAGCAAAGCGTCTCAAGGAAAAAGTTTTTCCAGAATATCAAATAGAAATCATTCACAGTAAACAAAGTTCAAAAGAAAAAGATCGTGTCATGAAAGATTTCTCCGAAGGGAAAATTGATATCCTTGTTTCAACATCTGTCGTTGAAGTAGGTGTGAACGTCCCAAATGCGACAGTTATTCTTATTGAAGGAGCCGAAAGATTTGGCCTTTCGCAGCTTCACCAGCTTCGTGGTCGTGTCATTCGAAGCAATCATCAGGCATATTGTTTTGTTTTTGCTGATGCAAAATCTGATACAACAATCGAGAGACTTCGCGCATTTAAGACCGCAAAGAATGGATTTGAGCTCGCGGAACTTGATCTCAAGCTTCGCGGCGCCGGCGAACTCTCTGGAGACAAACAATGGGGTATTTCAGACCTTGCCATGGAAGCACTCAAAAATCTGAAGATGGTAGAAGCCGCCCGTGAGGAAGCTAAAAGAATAATTGAGAAAGATCCCGAACTTAAAAATAATCCTATTTTCCTCAAGGAAATCACAAAAAACTCATATCATTTTGAGTAAAAGCTTTTTTAATTTGTCATTTTTATACTTGCGATTTGTCTGCTATAGTAGCGACTCCATAATATGAAATCCAATGAAAGGAAAACTGAAGCTTATATTTAATATTCTTGTTTATATTTTCGCAGCAATCGGCTTCGTGCTCGTTGTCGGATATTTTGCTGTGCGATTTGGACTTACGAATGTACCAGGCATGGTCGACACACAGCAGGAGCATTTTATTTCTGGAGCGAAAGAAGACTCTTCCCTTTTCTATCCGAATGCGACATGGAACACAACAGACGAATGGAAAACATTTGAAGCCGCTGTGACGAAAGATCAAGTGGTAATCAATAGTGTCGCAAAGAAAACAGGCGTCGAGCCACGAATGATCGTCTCTGTTCTTGCAGTCGAACAACTCCGGCTTTTCTTTACTGAACGTCCAGTATTTAAAGAAGTTTTTGCGCCGCTTAAAGTTCTTGGTGTGCAGAGCCAATTTTCGTGGGGTGTGATGGGTATCAAACCTGATACAGCTATCGCTATCGAAAACAATCTTAAAAATCCTTCATCAGAGTATTATCCCGGGAAAGAGTATGAGCATCTTCTCGATTTCACAACCGCAAATCCTGACGAAGAGCGTTATACTCGCATGACAAATTATCAGGACAGAACATATTCATATCTTTATGGTGCCCTCGCAATAAAAGAAACAGAGACTGCATGGCAGAAAGCTGGTATAGATATCTCCCGCTCACCTGGAGTTGTCGCGACACTCTTTAATATTGGTTTCCAATCAGTAGCACCACATAAAGATCCACAGATTGGTGGAGCGGAAATAACGATAGATAATATCCCTTATACCTTCGGTTCACTTGCTCACGACATATATTACGGCGATTCACTGACCGACATTTTTCCGAGACAGTAAATTGAAAAAACCTCCGTTTTCCGCTACTATTGCAACACCTTTTGCGCGTGTAGCTCAGTTGGTTAGAGCGCAGAGCTTATACCTCTGTGGTCCTTGGTTCGAATCCAAGCACGCGCACCCAATACAAAAACTCCCACTGCTGGGAGTTTTTGTATTGGGTGCGAACCGGAGCGATGTTTTGTAGCAGCAAAAACCGCGAGGTGGGATCGCAAAATTTTCGAGCGACGGCGAGAAAATATTTGTGATCACTTAATATAAAACCGGCGCCTCATGACGCCGGTTTTTTCTTTAATCCTTTATCTCCGTCACTCCCGGATCAATCGTATCTTTTTTCTTAAGTTCGATTCCTGAAGCAACGATGATCTTTTCGTATTCGTCTTTTTCAATCACCTCTACTTCTACAAGTCTCTTCGCAATAATATCGAGAGTCTTTCTGTGAGTTGTAAGGATGTCTTCAGCTTTTTGAAGTGCGCTGTTTATAATAAGAGCAACTTCTCTGTCGATGTCTGCACTTACCTTTTCAGAATACTCTTTGTCGTTCACTCCCTGACCAAAAAGCACTTTGCCACCAGAGCTCTCAAGAGCAATTGGTCCGATTGCATCAGACATTCCGTATCGTGTGACCATAGCGCGTGCAAGACCTGACGCAACCTGAAGATCATTTGATGGACCTGTTGTGATGTCTCCATACACCATTTTTTCTGTAACATATCCTCCGAGAGATACAGCAATGTCATCGAGGAATTCATTCTTTGACTGCATCTTTCGATCTTCAAGAGGAAGTTTCAAAGTGTATCCTGCAGCGCGGCCGCGAGAAATAATTGAAATCTTGTGTACAGGATCTGCGTGAGGAAGCACTGACGCAACAAGCGCATGACCTGCTTCATGATAAGCAGTGAGCTCTTTTTCTTTCTTTGAAAGAATGTGACTGCGTCTTTCTGGACCGAGCATTACTTTTTCGATCGAGCGGATGAGATCAAACTGCGCGACTTTTGTTCTGTTTTCTCGTGCTGCAAGAATCGCGCCTTCATTCATGAGTGAGTGAAGATCTGCGCCAGAAAATCCTGGAGTTCGTTCTGCAAGAAGTGCTAGGTTTACATCTTCTGCGAGCGGCTTTCCTTTTGCATGTACTTTAAGGATTTCTTCGCGATCTTTTCGATCTGGAAGATCGATCGTTACTCGTCTGTCGAATCTTCCTGGGCGAAGAAGTGCTGGGTCGAGAACATCTGGTCGGTTTGTCGCCGCCATAACAATCACTTTTTCATTCGGCTCAAATCCATCCATTTCAACGAGGATTTGGTTTAGAGTCTGTTCACGTTCGTCATTTCCACCACCCATTCCAGTACCACGGATGCGACCAACGGCATCAATTTCATCAACGAAAATAATTGCGGGAGCTGCGGCTTTCGCGATCTGGAAAAGATCTCGCACACGGCTTGCTCCGACACCAACAAACATTTCAACAAATTCTGATCCTGAGATCGAGAAGAATGCAACGCCAGCCTCTCCAGCAACCGCTCGTGCAAGAAGTGTCTTTCCTGTTCCTGGAGCACCCATAAGGAGAATTCCTTTTGGAATACGCGCACCAATATCAAGGAATTTTTTTGGATTTTTAAGAAAGTCGACAATCTCGACAAGTTCTTCTTTTGCTTCTTTTGCTCCAGCAACATCTTTAAATGTTACTTTCTGTTTTTTATCATCAGGAGCTGTAAGACGTGCTCGCGACTGACCGAAAGAAAATGCTTGCATGCCAGCGCCACGCACTTGTCGCGACATGTACCATATAAAGAGGAAGATAAAGAGAATTGATACAAGAACTGGACCAAGGTAATTGAGCCAGAAAGCAAAACCACTATTGTCTACTACAGATACATTAATACCTGAGAGTTCGTCTGAAGACACTCCGTAGCGCGCGAGTGTTTCAGTGACAGAGCTATCGCTCTCCTTCTGTGATACTTTCTCGCTCTTATCTTTATATATAAGAGTCAGTGAATCTCCATCAACTTTAATATCTGAAATGAGATTTCCTTTTACATCACGTGCGACTTGCGAGATGGTGATATTCTCATCTTTTTTATAATCGCCAGAAATATAAGAATATGTAACAGCGATAACCCCTAGAACAAGGAGGCCAATAAAAATATTGCGAAGAAACTCACCTCCGAGAGGTTCCTGATTCTTCTGTCTTCGAGATTTTTTCTTTTGTGGAGCTTGGTTGTCGAATTGTTTATCCATGATAGTGGCATTATATCGGGAAAGGACAAAACATCAAATTATGTATAGAATAAGCGCATGCTTATCGCAAACAAAAAAGCAAAATTCAATTATGAGATACTTGAGACTTTCGAAGCAGGAATTGAACTATTAGGCTCCGAAGTAAAAGCTCTCAAAGCAAAGCATGGAAACATTGATAGTGCTTATGTTATTGTTCGCGGCGGCGAAGCATTTCTTGTTGGCTCTGAAGTCCCTCTATATCAGCCGAAGAACACGTCCGAATCTTACAATAAAGACCGAAATCGCAAGCTCCTCCTTACAAAGAAAGAGCTTGAGAGAATCTCAAATGAAGAAGAAAAGAAGGGTTTGACAGTAGTACCACTTTCGTTGTATAATAAAGGGCGACATATAAAAATAGAGCTCGCGATCGTCAAAGGTAAAAAGAAGTTCGACAAAAGACAAACTCTCAAAAAACGCGAAACCGATCGCGAAATTCGAAGAACATTGAAAAATCAATAGACGGTCATTCAGTCATGGCGCGTGAATATGTTCATACCTCATGAGGGGATGACCGGCATAGACATATGAAATTTCTTCTTTGTGCGCAGTCGAATTCTAAGAACTTCGTAAAAATCTTAGAAACTTCAAGTGCAACAGCACGAAAGATCGCTTCACCGTATTTTGCGATGAACGATTTCGCTTTCGCAACAGCTCGAGCTTAAGCTCGCTGTCCGAGGCCATCACTCTGCTTCTCTCCTCTTGATGCAGATGTGGTGTTATATATAGAGGATAGGTTGACGATGATCTTTAGTCGTCCGCCGAAACCATAAAGATAGGAATAAGCATGTTCTGTTTATCTTAAAGTGCTTATTCCGAAAGGACGTAAGTCCAAAGACAAACTACATTGCGTAGACTCAATTTAGAAACTCATATGCACGGGGGTTCGATTCCCCCCATCTCCACTCGTAAAAACATTTAGCGCCTCCATGGGCGCTTTTGTTTTTTTGAGTGGAGATGAGAAAGTGCTAAACGCACTTTCGTGGAGGAATCGAAAGGCGCAGTCATGTTTTTTCAGCAGAAAAAATAGACGAGCCGGGGTCGCGAAATTTTGTCTGTGACTGACAGACAAAATATTTGTGACCGATTCCCTGCTTTAAAATCCAATTCGTATACAGTTCCTTAATACAAGAACATAATTGACTATATTAGTCACAATGCTAGAGTTTCTTTAAGAAATTCGCCCTTTCGCAAAATCACATCATGACCACTCCGACATTTCCAATGAAAGATCTGCGAGCTCTGCATGTAACAACCCGACAAAAGGAAATCAAAGCAAATGAGGTTGTAAAGTTCGATCTGATGATACTTCGCGACCACGAAGAGATCACGGAAGATGATGAGACATACACCTTCGTTATATTCGAGACCGAAGGAAAATTTCATCGCGAAGTACTCCGAGACGTTATTCTTCCTTCAACCACATTCTGTGTCTCAGCCGAGGCTTTGATTACATTTCCGAAACATGGTGAGTATTCGCTTCGTGTTGACGCACTCTCAGGAATCGATATCATTTGCCACTGCCAACTCAAGATCACAGTTCTTGAATGAACTTCCGCTTTAATGCGGAATTTTTATATATAAACCCAAGTTCTAACCTCTCCAACCTCTTTCCACAAATTTAATCCGGCTCGTTGCCGGATTTTTTATTTTGTGAGAGATGAGAAAGTGCTCAACGCACTTTCGTGGAGGAATCGAAAGGCGCAGTCATGTTTTTTCAGCAGAAAAAATAG
>JARIGV010000033.1 GCA_029288615.1 Candidatus Tayloriibacteriota bacterium | reverse complement strand
TACGGCCGCCGCTGTTTTTTATTTTCCTACTTTATCAAGATAGGTCATCACTGAACCAGCCTCATTAAATCTTTCCTCAATTGCTTTGTTGTAATTCCACATGTCGTAGCGGGAAGCCTCAACTTTTGAGTGTACAAAGTTTTTAAAACTTGTAAGTAATGTTTCTTCTGTTTTTGGAGAATGATCATCAAGTGGGTCGAGAGTATTTGTGTAGTAATCAAGAAGGGCAGCAACATCTCCTATAACTTGATCAGGAGATGTGATGTGTTCACGTCTTGTGTTTAATTCGTCTTCTTGAGATTGTTTCCAGCCCTCATTCATGTGTCTAATGATTATTCCTCAGGCTTTTCATCTTCCAAATCTGCAGCACCAGGCTTCACATCAAATCCTCCTTCTTTCATGAATTTTCGGATCTTACCAAGAAGTTCGTTTGAAAGTTTTTTATTTTCTTTGAGGAACTGTCGTGTTGCATCATAGCCTCGGCCGAGTACTTCCTCGCCGTATTTGTATGAGTTACCGCTTTTTGAAAGAAGACCGATCTTTTCTCCAAGCGCCATGATCTCTCCTTCGCGAGAGATTCCTTCGTTGTACATGAGATCAAATTCTGTTTGCTTGAATGGGGCAGCGACCTTGTTCTTCACTACTTTTACACGTACGCGACCACCCATCACTTCTTCACCTTTCTTGATCTGTGCGATACGTCGAATATCGAGGCGCACCGATGTGTAGAATTTGAGAGCCTTTCCTCCCGGAGTTGTTTCAGGGTTACCAAACATTACACCGATCTGCATGCGAATCTGGTTGATGAAGATAACGATCGTCTTTGATTTTGCGACGATTGCAGTAAGTTTTCGAAGAGCTTGTGCCATGAGTCGCGCCTGCTTTCCAACATGATGCGCTCCCATATCTCCCTCAATTTCATCAGCAGGAGTAAGAGCGGCGACAGAGTCGATTACTATTACATCGATCTTTCCGCTTCGTACAAGTGAATCAACAATATCGAGAGCTTGTTCTCCTGTGTCTGGCTGTGAGATAAGAAGTTCGTCGGTCTTCACACCAATTCGCTTTGCATATTCAGGGTCGAGCGCATGTTCTGCATCGATGAATGCGCAAATGCCGCCAGCTTTTTGTGCCTCAGCAATGACATGAAGGGTGAGTGTTGTTTTTCCTGAAGATTCTGGACCGAAGATTTCGATAATTCGTCCTTTTGGAAGTCCGCCAATACCGAGTGCTGCGTCGAGACCAATTGATCCAGTTGAGATCGCTCCAATGTCTACTTTCGGCGCTTCACCAAGTTTCATGATCGCCTCGTCACCGAATTTTGTTTTGATTGCCTTCAGTGTGTCCTCAATACCTTCCATTGAGTTTTTCTTTTCTGTGCCGTCGTTTTCCTTGCCGTTCTCTTTTGCTTTTTTCTTTGGTGCTTTCGCCATATGTTTTTCTAAATTATTAATGCAGTGCTGATGTACTTGTAGGTTCCGTTGTGGATGCAGTTGTTTTTATTTTGAGAGTGCTTGTTGCGGTCGATTTTGTCGATGTCGACACTTCAAGAGTTGAAGAGGCTACTGACATGACCTGCATATCCAAGTAAAACTGCATTTTCTTCTCGATCTTCTTTCCAAAACGATCCGTTGCTTTGATACTCATTATATTATAGCCAGGTACCAGAGCCAATTTCTCCTCAAATTTGCCAGTTTTATCAACAAATATCTGCCTGTCGTCGAGGGTAATAAAAGAAACATTCTTGGCGCTACCGATAATAGTGACGACAGAAGAGTCGAATGTGGCGCCATCGACGGGTGTGATGACCGTGATACGCGGCCCGAGGAAGAAATTGTAGGATTCAAATACTGCATAGAGCACAAAGAAGAGAAGGAAAAGTCCAACAGCCCATTTTATAATTCCTTCTCTCTGCATTGTTACATGATTTCCTCTTCAGGTTGTTTCTCGTAGCCGATCACTTCACGAGGCTTTGCTCCATCTGCTGGACCAATCACACCTCTCTCTTCCAATATATCCATAAGACGCGCTGCTCGAGAGTATCCGACACGAAGTTTTCGTTGAATATATGATGTCGATGCTTTTCCAGCCTGCATAACAGCCGCCTTTGCATCTTCGTAGAGATCGTCTTCATCTTCACCTCCGCCATCAAGAACAGACTGATCAAAAATAGGATTGCGTTCAGCTTCTTCAGGATTGCCAGGTGTAAGCTGAATGCCTTGTTCAGGTATTTCATTCTTATAGTTGTCGACAAGATATTTTGCCACCTTCTTTACTTCACCTTCAGAAATATAAGGGGACTGGATACGAGTAGGCTCTGGCTTATCTTGCGTCACAAAGAGCATGTCTCCTTGGCCGACAAGTTTTTCTGCACCAGCTTTGTCGATGATTGTTCGTGAGTCTACCTGTGAACCTACCTTAAGTGCGATACGAGTAGGGATGTTTGCTTTGATAAGACCTGTGATGACGTTTACTGAAGGGCGCTGAGTTGAAAGGATGAGGTGAATTCCCACAGCTCGAGACATTTGCGCAAGACGGACGATTGAAGCTTCAAGCTCTCGTGGATACGCCTGCATGAGGTCGGCGAGCTCGTCGATCACGATCACAATGTAAGGCATTGTCTCAGGTACAACATCTCCTTCTTTTGCATTCTTAAGAGCTGGCTCGAGAATGTTCTTATGATATGAGCTAATGTCTCGCACTGATTCTTTTTCGAGTACATCGTATCGGCGATCCATTTCTTTTCCAGCCCATTTAAGCGCAAGAATTGTCTTCTTTGCATCAGTAATAACAGGAGTGAGAAGATGACCGATCTTATTGTAGAGAGTGAGCTCTACACGTTTCGCGTCGACCATGATGAATTTAAGAAGGTCTGGTGAGTTTCGGTAGAGAAGTGATGTAAGGAGTGCGTGTACTGTTACAGACTTACCAGAACCAGTCGTACCGGCAATAAGAAGGTGAGGCATCTTACCAAGGTCAGAGAAATGAGGTGCTCCGGCCACATCTTTTCCAATCGCCATAAGAAGAGATTTGTGTGAATCCTGGAATTCTTTCGTACCGAGAAGAGAGCCGAGACCAACCGTTGTTTTTGATGTGTTTGGCACTTCGATACCGACAAGAGATTTTCCTGGGATCGGAGCTTCGATACGGATCGTCTGTGCGGCGAGGGCAAGTGCGAGGTTATCCTGAAGGCCGACAATTTTTGAAAGTTTTACACCTTCAGCAGGTTTCATTGCATAGCGAGTGACTGTTGGACCGATAGTAACTTC
Organism: Candidatus Tayloriibacteriota bacterium; assembly: GCA_029288615.1. Lineage (GTDB taxonomy): Bacteria > Patescibacteriota > Minisyncoccia > Phycocordibacterales > CAIRYW01 > JARIGV01. Next base: position 13,479 of record JARIGV010000033.1, on the reverse strand, counting down.
ATCCATTTCAACATCGATGCCGAAGTTTGAGAGAGTTCGTTTGATGATGTTTGCATTTGCTTTGATGTCACCAACACCAGGCTTTCCTTTGTCAGTCTCAAGAAGCGAAAGTGGGGGAGGAACATATTCTTTGCCACGTGTAAGAATTGGTGCGCTTGCACCCATGAAAGCTTCTTCTTCTGATACCTCTTTTTCTTTTTTCTTGAAAAGTATACCTCCTTTGATGATTGGTTCTTTTTTTACTTCCTCGACAGGTTCTGCTATTTCAATTTCCTTTTCTTCCTCTTCTTCATCCTCGTCTTCCTCATCATCTTTTTTAGCTTTCATAAATAGTCTCCAGAATTGGAGTGAATCACTTCGAAGGTGGGTATCAAAAATGATGAGAAGTGAAATGACGAGAAATGCAAAAAGAAATGCGACCGATGAATACACATCAACAAGGGCGATCATGTGCGATGCGATGAATGCTCCAAAAGCTCCTCCTGCACCCTGATACGCAATCTCAATAAGTCCAAGTCCTGAGAGAAGGAAGATGAGAGCACCACTCATTTTAAAGAGTGAGAATCGCTGTTCTAGATTTTGAAAAAAGGCGATACCAAGCATTATAAGAGTGACAGGAATGAGGTAGTATCCGACACCAAAATATCCGTCGAGAAATGAATAGATTTGATTCCCAACACCAGCCTTTCCAAACGCTCCAAGAATGAGGAAAAGGGAGATAATAAAGAAGGCGATAGCGAGAATACTCTGAAGCGTTTCATCTTTAATAGGAAGCTCTCGAGGCTCTCTTCGTGAATGTTCTTTCTCTCTTTTCTCTCTCTTTTTTTCAGTGCTTTTTTTAGCCATGTACGTTACAAGATTTTATGTGAAATTTTATTTAATTCTATCATAAAAACCCCTGTGATTTTTCAGTGGAAATCTCAAAAGACTTTTAAAGCCAAAATTTTAAAAAACCTTTATTTTACAAAGCAAAAATACAATTGACTTTTTGAATGTCTTTTATATTATTAACCTGCATTTTTCGACAAAAAACTCTCAAGGACATATAAAAGACAACTAATGGATAACAACGATAAAAATAAAATAGAAACAGCCGTCCTAAACTCTGTCTTTTATAATAAACCAGTCTACTTATACGTATTTAAAAAAGTCAGTCGCATAGGTGCTGCTCTGTACTTAATCACAGACCTCATTAAAGACACCGAACCTCTCAAATGGTCACTCCGAAAAGAGGCACTCGAGGCCATGTCTTTTATAGGATCATTCAAAGACATCGCTGTGTCAGCTAGAGACATTTTGTCGCATCTTTCAGGTGTAAGGTCACTCCTTGAAATTGGAAAAATCTCAAAGAATATTTCAGAGATGAATTGTGCCGTTTTGGAAAAAGAGATCGCTGAGATTTATGAACTTTTGCATAAAGAAAACCAGGGAGTCGGAAGCTTTTCTGATGACTTCTTTTTTGTGGAAAAGACAGAGAATCCGACTCTCCATACTTTTACTTCGGGAGTATTTGGAACACCTGTAAAACAAAATCCTTTTTACGGATCACAAGGGAGCTCAAGCTATAAAGGACATGATAAAGGACAGAATAATAATGTCCTTTACAAAAACGAACGAAGAGAAATTGTTCGCGATGTCTCGTCTGTAAAAGAAGATCGAGAAAAAAATAAAGGACAAAGACGAGATGAGATTCTTCGTATAATAAAATCAAAGCCGAACCTTACAATCAAAGACATCACAGTTGTGATAAAAGACTGCAGCGAAAAAACCATCCAAAGGGAACTCATCAGTCTTTTATCTATCGGACTCATCAAAAAGACAGGGGAGCGTCGTTGGAGTCGATACACTATCGCATAGTTGAGTTTCAAGAATCGCATCCTGGTTCGTCTAATCTTCTGTATGGAGGCCCATTCAAAAGGCTTAAAAATGTCAGTATAGTTTTGCCTGAAATCAGTCCAAAATGGCTCCCTTAAAATGCATCTTTTAGCCTCGTGTATTCGTATATATTAACGTGGTAATAAATGCCGCAGTATTGTTGACTTTCTGCTTAAAATAAGCTAGTATTTTGGTCGCGATTCGTGGCTTTTTAGGGTTTTCAAAAACCTCAAAAAACACTTATCCACAAACACCGTTTGCCCGAAATACCCTGTCAGATATAATTAACGTACTAGATGTAAGAGCGAATGAGCTTCTACGTCTTACAGTACAGGCAGAATACGGCTTAACGAACGACTCTTTGACATAAAAATAATCCTGATTCTCGAAGATTTTCCAACCACGACAGCACGTCCGAAATTCGGTCCAACCTTCACCAGCTAACTTTCTTCTCAGTCGAAACGGGGGAGAGAGATTAGTGATAAATTAGTTTCTATCGAATTTGTTTTTTGCGAAAGCAAAAATAAATTTGGTGTGAATACGCGGGGGAAGATTTAAAGCGAAAGCTTTGAATTTTTTTTCGCAACCGATGAGTGTAAAAAAAGTCGAAACATTTTTTTATACGAGTCGTTATAAAAACAGCGACACGTTTCCCACATTATTAAGCTTTAGAAGTTAGGTGGAAATGATGTCGATTAAAAGCAAATTAAAAGAAAATGAATAAATTCAAAAAGACAATCGCAGCGTTTGCGATAGCTCTTGCTTTCGTAGGTGTTGCAGCAACATCTGCTAAGGCTGACACTATCTCAGACCTCTTGGCTCAGATTGCTGCTCTTACAGCGCAGATCAATGCACTTAAGGGTGGTTCAACAGTCTCAGCTTCTGTATCATTTACACGAAGCCTTACTATCGGTTCATCAGGTTCTGATGTAACAGCTCTTCAGACATGGCTCATCGCTAAGGGATACTCAATCCCAGCTGGAGCTACTGGATACTTCGGAGCACAGACAAAGGCTGCAGTAGCAGCTTACCAGGCAGCTAATGGTATTACACCAGCAGCTGGATACTTCGGTCCAATCACAATCGCTAAGGTTAACGCTTCAAACAGCGTAACAGTTGGCGGAACAACAACTGGAGGAACAACAACTGGTACACCTACAGGTATCACAACTCCAGGAGTTGAAGGTATCCTTACTGTAACAGCTGGTCCTATCTCATCAACAGTAGTAAACGTTGGTCAGACTATGGTTCCTGTTCTTACAATCCGAAACCAGGCTCAGAACTCTGACATCGATGTACAGCGTGTTACGCTTGACCTCGGTACAGATACAACTCTCTACAACAAGATCTTCGATAAGATCTACGTAACAGACGGAACAAACGTTCTCGCTACAGTAGACCTTAACTCATCTAACGTTGTTCAGAGCGGATCAACTTATGTGACAAACATCACAGGTTTCCACTTCATCGTTCCTAAGAACACATACCGAGACCTCGTTATCAAGGCTGATCTCTTCCCTTCAATCGATTCAACATATCGATCAGGAGCTAAGACAATCACAGTTGATGCAAACGGAGTTCGAGGTACAGATGGCGCTGGTATCGACCAGTATGGTCCTGCTTCAGGCACAATCAGCCAGAGCTTGACTATCAACGCGAGCCTCGTTGACAATTCAATTGCTAACGTTTCTCTCGATCCATCAACACCACAGGCAGCTTCAGTTCCAGTTACTGACACAACAAACGGTCAGTACCTCAAGCTTCCTATCTTGACGTTCAGCCTCGGAGCTCAGAACGATGCTATCCACATCCACAACCTCGCTGTAAACATTACAGCTAACGGAACTGGATCTGTATCAGCAGCGTACCTCTACCAGGGTTCAACTCAGATCTCTTCTGCAGCAGTTTCAAACGGTGTAGCTACATTCAGCAACATCACTGATGGAACAGCAGGAGCAACAGTTGCAGTAAACACAACTCTTCCTTACACAATTAAGGTTGACGTTACTGGAGTTACATCAGGAAGCCTCGCTATCACAGCGTCTACAACAGCTACTGGTACAACTCTCTACAACTCACAGGATTCTTCAGCTAACTCTGTAAATGGAATCTCATCTACAGCAGGAAACACAGTTACAGTTCTTGGAAAGGGCCCAGCATTCTCACTTGCTTCAGCTCCTACAATCTCTGTTTCTGGTTCTAACAGCTCTGGATCAACAGTATCTACATCAACTATCACAGCTACATTCAACGTGAATGCACAGGCTGTAGGTACAAATGTATACTTCGGAACACAGGCTTCAACTTCACACCCAATGTTCACTTTCAAGGTGTTCAACGGTGCTGGAACAGATGTTACAGCTAACCTTGTTTCAACAAGCTCAGGCTTCATCGTTCCAACAGGTCAGGGCTTTGTAACAACAAACGTTGGTACAAACAGCTTCTACCTCCCACAGCAGCAGTCTGGTACGCTTTCAAACGTAACATTCAGCTTCGCTGGAAAATCAGCAGCGGGAGTTCCTCTCACTGCAGGTCCATACTCAGTTGAGATTGCAAGCATCAATTACAGCAATGATAATGGTGCTACATACACATCTCAGTCTTACATGGATGGTCAGTCAGCATGGAGAACAAACGGAGTTAATCCGTAATCTCTCCTAGCGTTGGTTAGATGATCGAGTAGAGTCCCGAAAGATCCTCTCTAGCAAACAAAACAAAAACCGCCTTCGGGCGGTTTTTGTTTTGTTTGTTTTTTCAATCCTTTACTCGAAAGAGTAGGGGATTTTTTTATTTGTACACAAGAAGTTCACAACTTTTCCCAAGCTTTTCCTCAGGTTATCCCTATATCTATCAACAGCTTACAAACAGCATTTCCACAGGCTTTTCCACAGATTCATAAAATAAAAATTCGCTCAATATGAGCGATGTTAGATCTCGTAGATCAGTTTGTCGACGTCTCCCTCGGCTACCCAAGGAGTTCGATCGTTCTCAGAGGTTCCACAGAAACCGTAAGCGTCAGTTACGTTCCACACACGAACTTCCTTTCCATCGTTGCAAAGTGCAGCGAAGCAGAGGGTTTTGTGTGTGTATCCCACCTCAAAATAAATCTTGGTGTCTGTTCTGACGCCGCCTCTTTCGCAAATGCTAAGAGGGATTTCTTTGAAATGAAATTTGTCTGTGGATTGCAGACAACGTCCATCACTTTGAAGTTTGGTAATTTCTACCGATCCCCAGATGTCATAGTCGGTCCATGAGAAGTTGAGGATTGTTGCGTTGCCGTAGAGCACCTTAAGAGCGAGCTCTGCGAAACGAAGCATTACGAGAGTTTTCCATTCACAAATATATTTATCCATAGAAAGAATTGCTGGAAAATTTTTAACATTAAAACATTGGTATGTCAAACAAGAATTTACGTGAGGAAATCAAAAGTGCCACACAGATTGAAAAGGGAATAAGAGACATGAAAAAGAAGACAAATCTTGGGAAGGTGGTTCTATTCAGAAAAACATTTACTTCCTTTTGTCATCATTTTCCCTAAATGAGTTAGAAATCGCAACATATTTTTGGAACGCATTTATGAATATTTTCAAAATGAAAATATTTTCTTGCGCTTACTCCACTGAGGTGCTATTCGTGCCTTCTTAGAACCATTCTTCCCAGGTGAGGGAAGGGGGAAATAAATGCAGGTTATTAATTACAACTATCAATCACTAGAAATAGGTTAATAACTAATCTATACTTAAGGCACAATATGGAAAGCATACTTAAGTATCTATTAGTTGCGGATAATGCAATTGTTGACGAAAATACAGGAAAATTAAGTGTAATTGGTCTATTCAATAATATTAATATTCCTGAAACAAAAGATTCAATCACTTTAAGCTTTGTTGTTGCAGGTGAATTGAGAGCTCCAGGAGCTAAATCCTCAGACACTGGAACAATTACTGTAAATATCCTTGATTCAAAAGGAAAGATATTTAAATCCGAAAAAGTAAGTGGGGGATTTGAAAAAAACGAAAAGGTAATTTTCACAATTTATTTTACCTTTGTTACTTTTGAGGAAAAAGGTGAATATGAAATCGAAATACTCCTAGATGGTGTTAAACCAACAAAAGATGAAAGGCATTGCTACTTTAGCGTTAGATAAATATGGCACTTAACAATCTATCAGTATCAGGATCAAAGAAACGCCATAAAACCTTCAAGAATAAAAACGAAGCAGTAACACCTGAAGACCTCGCAAACCTAGAAGAAAGTTTTAAAAATTTTAAAACTGAACTAAATGAATCTGTCGGAACTCAACAAACTTGGATAGTGGGTGGATTCATTGTTCTGGTAGGAGGATTCATTGCTATGCTTTTTCCATTCTCTGACTACATAACAAATATTGTTGGAGACAAAGAAAATCTAAAGCTAGAAATGACTAACAAAATCAATCAACAAGAAATTGAAATTCATGATCTAAAAAATGATATTCAAACTCTTAAAGAGGTGAACTACTTAAGGTAATTATCAAACTCTTTTGTGTTTACCTAACAGGGGAAAGTACCTTTTTCTACTCAATGTCCTAAAACAGTCGCTCTTGAATGGCAGGTGGGAAAGGACTTAGCTGGAAGGTGGAACGCGTCGCACAATAGATATTCTATAAAGTCCGATTAATTTTTTTCAGGTTTTTATTTTTGTGTTGTCTTGGCTTCATATACTAAATAAAAATTCGCGTCATTTCTGAACGCGAGGTTGGATGATGTGACTAGTGTGCGCGGCAGAGGGATTCGCCGATGTCGGTGCGGTAGTGCATGCCGTCGAAGTCGATTTTTTTGATCGCTTCGTAGGCGCCGCGCCGTGCGAGCGAATGATCGTCTCCGAGACAGGTGACAGCGAGGACGCGGCCACCTGCTGTGACAAGCTGCCCGTCTTTTCGTGCTGTGCCGCAGTGGAAGACGGTAACGCCGGGAATTTTCTCAGCGTCTTCGACTCCTTCGATCACTTTGCCGATCGCATGTCTGCCGGGGTACCCACCAGAGGCGAGGACCACGGTGCATGAAGCGGCAGTGCTCCACTTCGGCTCGACGCTGTCGAGCGTGCCCCTGCATGTTGCCATGAGGAGCTCGAAGAGATCGCTCTCGAGACGAGGCATGAGCGCCTCTGTTTCGGGATCGCCGAAGCGGCAATTGAACTCGAGCACTTTTGGTCCTTCGATGGTCAGCATGAAGCCCGGGAAGAGCACGCCTTTGTAGGGCATGCCCATGTCCTGCATTTGCTTCAGCGCCGGCTTGATGAACCAGGGAACGAATTCGCACTTGCGATGTGAGTCGATAATGATGGGAGTGACAGCTCCCATGCCACCGGTCATCGGACCGCTGCTGTGATTGTACGCGGATTTGTAATCGCGGACGAAGGGAAGCGCCAGGACCGAATTGCCGTCGCAGAGGTAATGACCCGAGAGTTCGCTACCGTCGAGGAATTCCTCAATGACGACAGTGGCACCGCCGGGACCTTCAGTCTGCCTGGCCATAAGTCTTAGAATCGCGTTTTCGGCTTCCAAGTGATCATTGCAGATGATCACTCCCTTACCTTTCGCCGGCCCGCTTGCTTTGACGCAGCAGGGGAATACACAGTCGTTTATGATGTAGGCGTATGCCTTATCGTAATCATCGAACGAACGGTGTTCCGCGGTAGAAATTCCTGCGCGATTCATCATCTGCTTGGCCTGGGCTTTCGACTCTTCGATCTGTGCCGCTTGCGCTGTGGGACCGAAGATGGTGAGACCTGATGCTTCGAAAGCATTAACGATGCCCGCGAAAAGCGGTGCTTCGGGTCCGACCACTGTGAGGTCGATGTTGTTCTGCAGGGCGAATGTGACGAGGTTTGCGATGTTTTCTTTCGCTTTGTCTTCACCTCCGCCGAGGATGTCTGGCACTGGGATCGGTACGTTTTCACAAAACTCTGCGGTGCCGGCATTGCCGGGTGCGCAGAAGATCCGTGTGACGTGTTTGGACTTTGCGAGTTGCCAAGCGAGCGCGTGTTCGCGGCCGCCGGAACCCACGATGAGTATTTTCATGAATTGTCTCCTGGTTGGTGTGTCTGTCTGTCGGGTTGTCGCTTAAATTTTTGTAGCCACATGTGAATGTGCTAACTGATCGACATATTACTTACTTCCATATATTTGTCCACAGAAGAATTTCTTTGTATTCCTTTTCACATCTCTCTCACGCAAAATGTCCAAAAAAGTCCAAGGACAGACCTCGGGAAAATACCGAGGTCTGCCCTTGGACAAAAGGGGAAAGGAGATTGATAGATATGGGGATTTTAAAATGGCGTGTGAGTTTTCCACAGGATTTTTTTAATTGAATATTGACTGGTGAACCATAGTTCACCTATACTATAGGACATGAAGAAGGAAGATCTCATCAAAAATATTGCGATCGAAATCGAGAGACTCAATCGAAAGATTGATCTCAAGATCATCAAAGGTCTCGCATATAAAAAGGAAGCAAAGCAGCACAAGTTTCTTCTTGCACAACTTCAGGATCTTACACGTGAGAAGTTTGCATCAATGAAAGTCACAACAAAAAAACCTGCGAAAGTATCTCTTGGATTTTTCGCAAAGACAGCACACTTCGTATCAGCATTTGTTTTCTAAATAAAGAGAGCGGTAAAAATTATGGACAGCTTCAAAGAAAAATTCATTGCATTCTACGACAAGAACCGACGCATGCCGGGATATAAAGAGATCATGGCGATGACGGGGTATAAGTCGAAGAATGCGGTCTACAAATTTATCAACAAACTTGTAGAAGCGGGAGTGGTATCAAAAGATGCGAATGGAAAACTTGTGCCACGGCAACTTTTTGAAGAAGTGCCATTCTTAGGACTTGTAGAAGCGGGAATTCCATCTGTTGCGGAAGAAGATACGGAAACACTTTCAATCGAAGATTATTTGATCGAGCATAAAGAAAAAACATACATCCTTGAAGTAAAAGGAGACTCGATGATCGAAGAAGGAATTCGAGAAGGAGATTTTGTGATAGTTGAAAAAAAGAGTGAGCCAAAAGAAGGAGAGATCGTGATTGCGGAAGTGGATGGTGGATGGACGATGAAATATTTTCGAAAGAAAGCGGGGAAGCCATATCTCGAACCTGCGAACAGAAAATATAAACCAATCTATCCAAAAGAAAGTTTTCATGTGGCAGCGGTAGTGAAAGGAGTGATACGAAAATATTAAGCTTTCAAAAAATAGAAAAGGAAAATGCGCACGGTCTCGAAAGACACGTGCGCATTTTTGTGAACGGTTTACCGGCCGTTTACCGGGGTCCCCACTTGCTCATGGCTTCATCGATCCGCATGACGAGAGCTATCATCTCATCTTTCGTAAACGTCTTGTCGGCGTAACGACGATAGAGGAATGTTTTGACGTAACCGAAGTCACGCGGGCTCCCATCGGCGTTCTGCCGCCAGAAGTTTGTCGGCCGCAGGCTGCCGTCCTTACAGTTCTCGATTTTCTCGAGGTATGCGGTTTCGGCGGCGAAGTCGACTTCTTGAAGATAGGTGAGCGCGGTTCGTACGGCCATGCGATACGTGATCTGATTGTCACGCGGCGCGGCTTTGTACATCTTCTCGAAGTTGGGCAGGATCCAGTCAAGCATGACAAACGCGGTCCGGGGGTTAAGGAACGTCTTCACCGCTTTCCAGCTATGGAAGACGCCGTTCTTGTCGGCCCGCGCAGGCGAGGTCAGTGCGAAAGGGTCATCGAAGTACGGAGAAATTACCGTATCTTGGATGAGATATTCGCGCTGGGACTGTCTTTCCTGCGGATCCTTACTCAGCGGCTTTTCGTTCGAGTTTCCGGTGAGAAACGCGATGGTGCGAACGTTCCGCCATTCTTCCCAGCTGACGCCGAGCGGAATTATGTCCGGCAAGGTGTCGGGGATGGGATCCTTGAAGATCGACTTGGCGAGGGCCTGCTGATTGTCCGGCAGGGTCGCGAGCTGCTCTTGCGCCGTATCTTTGTAGACGACGACGGCGGACTCAGGTTCCGCAGCGTGAAGCAGGGAACAGAGCATGATGAGGGCGAGGGTCAGTTGTTTTTTCATATCAGGAGTTGGTTGGTATTTACTGAATTGGTTTCTATTCCACTGACCACCACGTTATGTGGGGCCAAGCTGGAAAACAAAGAGGGAAGAATCCTTCGCTGTTTTCCAGCTTGGTTATGTTAAGGAGCAATTTTGTTAATTATATCACAAATACTGAAAAAGTCAAATAAAACAAGCCTTATTTTACAAGGCTATTATTGACTATTTTATATAATCATGATATAATTCATCCAGAAATATCTTTGAAATTTGATTAATTTCGCCAGAGAAAAGAACGTCCAATGATTCGGCTTTTCTTTTCTCTGGCGACACTCATGGTGAGTTGCGCAAGGGAAATCAGAAACACTCAATTCATCACCTAATGAAAATTATTCTGGCAGTTATTGCATCGTTTCTTGTTGCCATCAACGCAACCGCCACCGCTCAAATCGACTATAGTCTCATTGGCACCTCGGCGCGAATTATGGACGCCGAAGGTTATCCTAATGAAGGAAAGTTTACCCTCGATTTGAATGTGAAGAACATCAGCACGAGCTCTCTTTATTTCGGACTCCAGGTCCTGATTGGGGCTGGAAACGGCGGTCTCTCTTTTCACATCGAAAATCCTGTCACGAAGCAAATCGGGTGGAACGGCACTATCGGTCTTGGGATAAGAACTCCAGACGGCAGTGAAATGGACGGAGACTATCTCAAACTCCCAGCGGGAGAAGAGACTGTCTTTTATCTTGAATTTTATTACCAGCCGAATAAGGCTGGTATGTATCAAATTGACCTTGATACGATAAATTTCAACACCGCTCCGGCGCCTGCAGATACCGTTGTTCACCTCAACCCTTCAAGTGCCTACAAAACCTCGGCGCTTAATTTCCCGGGAACAGAGGCGGTTCCTGAACCGTCGGCGACACTTCTCGTGGCCTTCGGGTTTTTGGGAATGATCGCGCGGCGCCGACGATAGGCGGAAGTGAAACAATTAATCAAAAACACTCAACAAGACGCTTGGCCTAAAAACCGGCGTCTATTTTTTTATAAAAAATTCGCGTGTGAAAACGCGATTGGATTTAGTGGCGATGCTTCTTTTTTGGATCGGGGTAGACGATTTGCTTGTCAAAGCGCGGGGATCGGATGATCACTTGCCGCTCTTTGGTTTTACCTTTTTTGACCTCGCCGATGATCTGCGCTTCGATGCCAAATGCACTGCATAGGGAAATGATATCTTCAGCGCAGGTTCGCGACGACACGATGATCTCGAGCCGATGCCCCATGTTGAAGACCTCGTGCATTTCGCGATGACTAACGCCTGAGACTTTTTGGATCTCGGTGAAGATTGCCGGCACATGAAGAAGATTGTACTTGAGGTACACATTCCCGGGTTTTCCAAATTTACGAATCTTGGTTTGTCCGCCGCCGGAGCAGTGGATGATGCCATGAACGTAATTGAAGAATTCCTCGAGAACGATCTTGATGACCGGCAGATAGGTGCGCGTCGGCGAAAGCAGAGCTTGCGCCACCGTCAGCGTCGAGCCGGGAAGAATGTCGCCGAGGCGATGAGGGCCGCAATATGCGAGCTTCTTCTTTCCGAGTTGCGGCGCATATGTTTCGGTGTAGCGACGGTAGCAGGGATGAAGGAGATCGTGAATGGCGCTTGTGAGGCCGTTCGAACCGAGGCCGGAATTTTCTTCCGTCTCCCAATGTGCCCTACCACTCGAGCTTATGCCGACGATGTAATCGCCGGGCGACATCTTGCTCGCATCGACAACTCTGTCGAGAGGAAGCTTGAAGTGCACGACATTGCCGACGTCGTACGTGCGAAGGTTGTTGGCGACGTTTGCGCTTTCACCGCCGCCAATACTTACTTCGATGCCAAACCTCGCCATGGTCTCGCAGAACTCATAGAGATGATCGATGAGTGCTGCAATCATTTCATCGGTGTCGCCGCGAAACAGAAGCGAGTTGATACCGATGATCTGACTGATGAGGATCTTTGTGTACGCTCCGACACAGCCGACGTCGTCGAGATTCATGACGGCGGAGTTGATCGAAGGCTGTGTCGCGAGCCGAATATTTTTGGTAAGGAGGTACACGAGGCCACCAAGGGAAGGGATGCTTCCGGCGGTGTCAGCGTGGAGATTCTCGCCAAATTTTTTCGGCTCCCATCGATCCGCAAGGATGGTAGCAAAGGCTCCTGGAAAGAGGCCTTTGTCCAACTTGCGGATGGCGCGATGGACGCCTGCTTTTTGGGTGGATACGCCGCGCGCGGCGTATAGGCCGTCCTTTGGAAGGGCAGCTTTTCGTCTGGTTGTTTTCATATAGAAGGTAGCCACTTTGTGAAAGGGCTGGATTGATTGCAATAGTACTTGCTTTAGGAGGTTTGTCTATATATAGATGTTCGCCGTCGCTCGCTGTTGACTCCACAGTTGACTCTGTGTGGAAAATCAGTAATATGGGATTCACAAAGGCCAAAGACAAGGGGCAGCGGCGCAAGTAATCTTGCGCCGCAGAAGACCTCTCGAGGCAAAAACAGGTATACCTGTTTTCGTTACTCCTAACGGCCTTTATACATTAAAGGTCGATTATTTTTTTCTAAATTAGAAAAAGATGCCAATATCAAAACAGAAGAAAGAAGAAATTTACGCAGGACTCGAGTCTGGCCTTAAAGGCGCAAATTCTGCAGTCTTCGTAAATTTCAAAGGTCTTACAGTAGGCGATGTGACAGAACTCCGAAAAACTCTTCGAGAAAAAGGAGTGTCATACGTTGTTGCTAAGAAAACAATTCTTCGAAAGGTTCTTGAAAAAGGTGGATACGAAGGAACTCTCCCAGAACTTTCTGGAGAGCTCGCACTTGCATATGGAGAAGATCTTCTTGCTCCAGCTCGCGAGGTAAATGAATTCGAAAAGAAATTCAAAGACAAACTTTCTATCCTCGGAGGAATCTTCGAAGGAGGTTATAAAGACCGAGATGGTATGAAGGTGATCGCTATGATCCCACCGCGAGAAGTTCTTCTCTCGCAGATCGCATACCTTCTCAAGAGTCCGATGCAGCGCATTGCTATTGCAGTATCGGAAGTAGCGAAGAAAAAATAATTATTAAATTCAGAAAATCATCATGGCAAAATTTGATTCATTTCTTACAGAGCTCGAAGGAGCATCTGTTCTCGAACTCAATGAGCTTGTAAAAGCTATCGAGGAAAAATTCGGAGTATCTGCAGCTGCTGTCGCTGCTGCTCCTGCTGCCGGAGCCGGAGCTGCTGCTGAAGAGAAATCTTCATTCAATGTAGAGCTCAAGGATGCTGGTGCAAACAAGATTGCAATTATCAAGGTTGTTAAGGAAGTGCTCGGACTCGGACTTGCTGAGGCGAAGGCTATCGTTGACGCCGCTCCTAAGATGCTCAAAGAGGGCATGAAGAAGGAGGAAGCCGAAGCTCTCAAGGCTAAGGTTGAGGAAGCTGGTGGAAAAGTAGAATTGAAATAAATTCAATAAAAAACCTCTCCGATCGGAGAGGTTTTTTATTGA
>JARIGV010000017.1 GCA_029288615.1 Candidatus Tayloriibacteriota bacterium | reverse complement strand
AATCCAAAGCGGGTCGTTTCGTTGTGATCGTTGCAGTTTTTCGCTCAGCGATACGGATGATACTGAAGCCACGGTTGATCGTAGCCAAGTACTCCGTACTTTTGCCGCCAGGAGATCGAACCTTGTGGCGGCTCAGGCTGGTTGTAGGACTGGTAGTACTGGCCGGTATATGGCGATTGGTTGCCATAGTAGCCGCCCGAGTAGTTCATCGGTCCAGACTGGTAGTTGCCACCACCGTAGTAGCCGGGACCAGACTGATAGCACTGCTGACGCGGCGCGGACATAAGTCGCGGCATTTGATATCCGCCGCACCGACGAACTGGGGCAGGGCGGCGGCACTGACCACCACCGTAATAGTTGTTCGTAGTGCATGCGGACAGTGCGCAAGAGATAACTGCAATGACAAGGAACAGGATAGACTTCATGTGATACTGGTGTGTTTGGAGTTGAAGTGCGAGCTTGGCTTCATGCCTTGCTCTAGTTGGTATAATTATACCATATCTGTATAAAAAATCAAGGGAGGGCAAAAAGGCCCAAAAATGCTAGAATTTGCTTACTTTTATGGACAACCAAGAGAATAAACAGCTTGAAAACAAGCCAAAAAGCCCCATTGCAGCTCGAGAAGAGGAGATGCTCGCTTTTTGGAAGGAAAACGACATATTTAAGAAAACTCTAGAGAAGAAATCTCCAGAGGGTGAATTTGTATTTTACGAAGGACCGCCGACTGCAAACGGAAAGCCCGGCATTCATCATCTTGAAGCACGTTCATTTAAAGATGTGATCCCTCGTTACAAGACGATGCGAGGTTTTCATGTGCGACGCAAAGCGGGGTGGGACACGCATGGTCTTCCTGTTGAAATTTCAGTTGAGAAAGAGCTCGGCTTCACTTCAAAGAAAGATATTGAGAAATACGGCGTTGCAGAGTTCAATAAAAAATGTAAAGAAAGTGTGCTTCGTTATATCGACATTTGGGATAAATTCACAGATCGTATTGGATATTGGGTAGATCGCGACAATGCATACTACACATTCAACAATTCTTATATCGAATCTCTCTGGAATATTGTCGGTGAAGTTGATAAGAAAAAACTTCTTTATAAAGATTACAAAGTGGTGCCATGGTGTCCGCGCGATGGTACGGCGCTTTCATCACACGAGCTCGCACAAGGATATGAGGAGGTGAAAGATCTTTCGGTGTATGTGAAGTTTAAAGTTAAAGGAGAAGAAAATACATATCTTCTTGCCTGGACAACTACACCTTGGACTTTGCCGGGAAATGTAGCACTTGCGGTAGGTGAGGATATTGAATATGTAGCGTTAGATATTCCAAAATACACAAACTCAGTTTCAGAGATGAAAACAGGAGGTGAAACAGTTGAGAAAACTCAAGTGTTGTCCGGAAAATATATATTTGCAAAAAATAAACTACCAAATTTCATTGATCTATTCATACATTCGAACAATGAGCTTCTTGAAAAATATGCGAGTGCGCAAATATCAGAAGAAGAATTTTTCAATAATTTCGAAATAGTCAAAGGTAAAGACCTTATTGGTAAAGAGTATGAACCACTTTTTTCTGATCTACAAGATCATATGCAGGCCACTGGGTTAAGGGCAGAAGAATTTTCAACTTATAAAAATGGTTGGAAAGTTTACGCTGCTGATTTTGTTACAACTGAAGACGGTACTGGTATTGTTCATATTGCACCAATGTATGGAACAGATGACTTTGGATTGGCCACAAAATTTAATTTGCCAAAGTTGCATACAGTGGATGCAACGGGGCATTTTGTATCAAATGTAACCCCTGACTTTCTGAAAGGGCGATATGTCCGCGAAACAGATGAAAACGGAAAGCCGACACTCGCGGTGGATATTATCGATGATCTTAAAAAGAGAAATCTTTTCTTCAAACAGGAAAACTATAAACACTCATATCCACATTGTTGGCGATGTAAGACGCCGCTTATCTATTTTGCGCGCGACTCTTGGTACATCAATATGTCGTCACTTCGCGATACATTGGTTTCTGAAAATGAAAAAATAAATTGGGAGCCTGCATACATTAAAGACGGACGATTTGGTGATTGGCTTCGAGATATTAAAGACTGGGCTATCTCGCGTGAGAGATATTGGGGAACACCACTTCCTGTGTGGACTACGTCTGATGGAAGCGAGAAAATTATTGTAAATAGTTTGGAAACTCTTCGTGCACTCACGAAGAAAAGTGGCAATACATATTTCATGATGCGCCACGGCGAAGCGACGCATAACATCGAGAATGTTTTAAGCTCGGATGAAGACAAAGCGCACCCACTTACAGAAACAGGAAAGAAGCAGGTAGAGAAAACTGCAAAGTCTCTCGCAAAAGAAAAGATTGATCTCATTATCCATTCACCACTTCTTCGTGCAAAAGAGACTGCGGAGATGGTTGCGGAAGCGACAGGTGCAGACATTCTTGAAGACAAGAGACTTTCGGAAGAGAAGTTTGGAGATCTTTCAGGAAAACCATGGACTGAATTTGCAAAGATATTCACTTCTTTTGAAGAGAGAATGTACAAGAAATACGATGGAGCAGAAACTCTTGTTGAGATTCGCCGACGTGTCGGAGAATTTCTCTATGATATCGAGAAAAAATATTCAGGAAAGAAAATTCTCATCGTTTCTCATGACGGCCCGATGAAACTCATGGAATGTGTTGCAAAGGGGGCGCTCGATAAAGAAGTGAAGGCAATCTATCGGCCTGGAGAAAATTTTGTGGAGCTTGGAGGATTTAAAATGCTTGATTTCGTACCTCTTCCACATGATGAGGAATATCATCTCGATCTCCATAAGCCTTACATTGATGAAGTAGAACTCATTTCAGAAAAAGGTGAGAAGCTTACGCGTGCCAAAGAAGTGATGGATGTGTGGTTCGATTCCGGTGCAATGCCTTTTGCAGAGGATCATTATCCATTCGAGAATAAAAAATATATCGATAAGCAGGGGTATCCAGCTGATTTTATTTCAGAAGCGATCGATCAGACTCGCGGATGGTTTTATACTTTGCATGCCGTTGGAAATCTCCTTGGTAAAGGCCGAGCATATAAGAATGTGATCTGCCTCGGACACTTAAACGACAAAGACGGAAAGAAGATGTCAAAATCCTTGGGTAACATCATCGATCCGTGGACGATGATCGATAAATACGGAGTAGACGCGCTACGTTTGTGGATGTATTCAGTGAACCAGCCTGGTGAGCCAAAAAGTTTTGATGAAAAGACTGTGGATGAAATTGTGAAGAAAATATTTAATCTCATTACAAATGTCGGCAGTTTCTACGAACTCTACCGAGAGCAGGGAGGTGAGAACAACAAAATTCCTAGCTCGAAGAACGTGCTCGATGAATGGATCATGGCGAAGTTCTTTGAACTCACAGAACTCATGACAAACCACATGGAGAAGTATCAACTTCTCGAGCCGGTACGTGCTGTGCGCTCTTTTGCCGATGATCTTTCGACGTGGTATCTTCGTCGCTCACGAGATCGCATCAAAAATGGAGACACTGATGCGAAAAAAACTTTATATTTTGTTTTGAGAAATCTAGCAAAACTTCTTGCGCCGTTTGCTCCTTTCTATGCAGAATCTCTCTATCAGAATCTTCGAACAGGGGATGATGTAGAAAGTGTGCATCTTGAAAGCTGGCCTGAAGCAAAAAAAGTAGATGAGAAACTCATTGAAGAAATGGAGAAAGTACGAAAAGTTGTATCACTCGCGCTCGAACAAAGACAAAAATCAAACATCAAAGTACGGCAGCCACTCCAGATGCTTTCAGTAAAAGAGACAAATAAATTCGGGAAAGAATTTGAATTCATTGTTGCAGAAGAGATCAATGTGAAGAAGGTGGAGTTTGTTTCAATGGATGAAGAAGTAAAACTTGATACAAACATTACAGAAGAGCTCCGTGAAGAAGGAATTGCGCGAGAAATAATCCGTGCAGTGCAGGATATGCGAAAGAAAAAAGATCTTTCACCATCACAAAAGATTGATCTCGTTATCGACACAGATGACAACGGAAAGAGAATCGCAGAGAAATTCAAAGATGAAATAGCGAAAGTTGCTGGAGTTGATGCACTTACATTCGGAGAGGCGACAAGTGAAGCTCTTGTTGCTGAGAATATAAGCTTTAAATTTGAGATCAAATGAATCTAATAGCGAAAAGAGTAATTCTTATTCATGGATGGGGTGGTTCGCCGGGACATCACTGGAAGCCATGGCTTACAAAAGAACTTCAGGCTAAAGGCTTTGAAGTCGTTGAACCTCAAATGCCGCACACCGATACGCCAGTTTTTTCAGAGTGGCTCGCAAAGCTTTCTGAAGTGGTTGGAACACCCGATGAAAATACATTTATCGTAGGGCACAGTCTTGGATGTGTGACGGTGGTGCGTTATGTTGCAAGTCTTTTGGGTGAAACAAAAGTCGGAGGAGTGGTTTTGGTCGCAGGATTTTATACAGATATAAATCGTGGCGAAAAAATTAGAGATTTCTATACAACTCAATCTGAAATCGAAAAAGCAAAAGAACATTGTGACAAATTTGTCTCAATCGGCTCGGATACTGATGAAGATGTACCGATGGAGAAAGTTGCAGAACTTAATGATGCGCTTGATGGCAAACTACTCGTTGAAAAGAATAAAGGGCATTTCTGTGAAGAAGATGGTGTGACAGAACTTCCAAGTGCCCTTGATGCGATCCTCGAAATGGTTGGTACTGCATAATTATGGTATTTTAAGGGTATGGAAAAAGACACCTTGAACAAAAAGCCGTCGAAATGGACACTACGTTTTCTTGATCTCATCATTGATATAATTGTTCTTATACTCGCTGGCGCTGTTTTATTTCTTTCTTATCTAAAATTAGGAAATCAGTATAGTCTTCTTCTTCAACTAATACTTCGCTTCAGTTTTCTTCTGTATTTTTTTATTTTCGAAAGTATTTGGCAGCGTACCCCTGGAAAATTTTTAACGGGAGTAAAAGTGGTAAGTAAAGACGGATCAAAGCCATCAGTGTGGCGTATTTTGGGGCGTACCCTTGCGCGATTGATACCTTTCGACCCTTTTTCTTTTATCTCAGCTAATCCGGTCGGGTGGCATGACAGTGTCTCAGGTACATACGTTGTTCCTGAGAATTATTCAGTCGAAGACGTAAAATCACTCAAAGTTAAAAAGACAAAGTTTTGGGTGATTGCAGTGGTTGGGCTGTGCTGGATTACAATAAGTTCGATAGGAGTGTATCTATTTCTTGTGCACTTTCAGACTCAGCAAAACAATTTGATAAAACAATCTGTGTCTCCAGAAGCAGTTTTAGGTCAAAAATATAGCGATCCAAAATTTCAATTTACTCTTTATTATCCTGCCGGCTGGCAAGTGTCGATCGACGACAATGGTTTGCCTTACAGCGTTTTCTTTATTGCACCAGACCAAGTCGGCGCTCCAAACGGCCTCCGAGGTTCAGTGATTGTTAATGTTTTTCCAGACCCTTCTGGAAATAACTTGAAGGTACTATCTGATCAATTTAAGCAACAAATGCAAGCGGTGGCAGCGTCTTCGGGAAACCAATGGACTGTCGTTTCTGAGAATGATGAAGCAAAATTGGGAATGCTTCCTGCTGTATCTTGCATTACAACTAAGCTTCGTACATTTGATAATGGCGCAACATACGTCAAAGAAAAATCAGAAATATTTTTACTTATCAAAAACGGACTGGGCTATGATGTGGAATATAACAATGATATGTATAAATTTGATGCCATGAAGAGTTTGGCGGAAAAAATCATTGCCACTCTTGTTCTCAAATAGTTTTCTCCGAATTTAGATGTCTTACGCGAAATATACGACGGATGCTTTCGTACTCTCAGTTGGCGCTTCTGGCGAGGCTGATAGAGTAGTTTCACTTTTCACAAAAGACTTTGGTCGTATTCGTGCCATATCAAAAAGCGTACGGCTTGTGCGCTCGAAATTAAAACCTCATCTTGAAGAAGGGAACTTTCTTCGCATTTCGCTCGTACGAGGGAAAGAAGTATGGAGACTCACCGATGCAGAAAAGAAAGAAGAACTTTCATTTCCCGGAAAAGAGTTTGAAGTATTTATAAAAATAACGCGGCTACTTAAAAATCTGATTCAGGGAGAAGATGCAAACGAGATTCTTTTTAGAACACTTGAAGAGTGCTTTGAAAGTTTGAAAGAGGGAGGTTTTTCAGAAGAAGAGCTTTCGGTGCTCGAGTGTCTGACGGTGGTAAAAATTCTCGATAGTCTTGGATATGGTCAGGCCGAGGAAGAGTGGAGCAGTGTTATTTCAACTAATTTAAGCAAAGACTTAGTAAAAGAGAACGCTTTGCATAAGAAAAACCTTGTAGCGCTCATCAACAAGTCACTTAAAGAAACGCATTTGTAGGGGTATAATTATGTGCAATGCCAGATGAGTCCGATCAAAGCAAAATAGATAAGCTCAAAAAAGCACTCTACTCGCGAAAAGGTGTATCTCGTAGTGCACATATACTTGATCTTAATGAGCATAAGAGTAACGTGCCGGAAAAATGGGAAGAAAAGCAAGAAGAAGGGGAGAAAGCTCCGGCGAATCTTGAAACTTTCTATGAAGACGGCTCGTCAAAACTTTTCAAAAAAATCCTTATCGGTGCATCCATTTTTTTTGTTTTCTGTCTCGCTTTTGCTGCCTATGTCTACATAAAAGGAACGAATCTTATTTCAGATACGAAAATTGTGACGAACGTTGTCGCACCTGTGTCTGCGCCAGCAGGAGAGGAGATGTCACTTGATGTGAGCATTACAAATCAAAATGATACAGAAATTGAGCTCGCTGATCTTATTGTCACATATCCTAAAGGTACACGAAGTGCGTATGACAAGACGACCGAGATTGATAACGATCGCATTTCAGTGGGAACAATTGCTCCGGGAGAGACAGTAAAGAAGACGATCAAGTTGATCCCATTTGCGCCGGACGGCACAAAGCTTACGGTGGGACTTAGCCTTGAATACCGTTTGCCTAATTCTTCAAGTGTCTTCAATAAAGATTTTGGATACGATTTTCTTATTGGCTCGACGCCAGCAACTCTCACTCTTGATGCACTTAAAGAAATTAATTCAAATCAAGATATTACATTTACACTGACTCTTGTTTCAAACTCGACAGAGACATTAAAGAGTGTACTTCTTACAGCAGATATTCCTTTTGGATTTACTTTTAAGTCTGCTGACCCAAAACCAATTTCTGGTGGAAAATATGTCTGGGATCTCGGTGATATCGAACCATCTGGAAAGAGAGTCGTAAAATTGGTGGGAACAATTGTCGGAGAGCCAGATCAAAATCGTGTTTTCAAATTTTCAGCCGGAACAGAAAGCTCAAAGACACCTGGTACTCTCGACGCAGCATTCGCAAGTCTTGAACATGATGTAGCAATCACACGACCATTTCTTGATACAGAGATTCTTGTGAATAAACAAAATGGTGATTTCTATGGTCACAGCGGTTCTGCCTTTAATCTTTCTCTCGACTATACAAACAATCTTTCTGTACCGATCGATGATGTCGAACTTATCTCACACGTTGCAGGAGACATCGTCGACAAATCTTCTATTTCAGCAGAAGGAGGATTCTATGATTCAAACTCAAATACAATTTCATGGAGTAAATTTGAAACAGATGGCCTTGGAACACTTACTCCAGGACAAAATGGATCGTTGCCAATTCACTTCAAAACATTTGATGGGTATGCATCGAATATGGCGACAGTAAGAAACCCTTCGGTAAATGTTGATGTGACAGTAAAAGGAAAGAGATATTCAGAAAGCAATGTACCAGAACAGATCACATCGAATGCGACGCGAACTATTAAGATTGCGAGTGATCCACGTCTTTCTGGACGAGTGGTCCATTCAGTTGGATCAATTGAAAATGAAGGAAGTATTCCACCAACTGTCGGTCTTACGACACAATATACAGTCATTTGGACTGCTGTGAATAATTTCAATGATATTACTAATACCAAGGTGACAGCGGTACTTCCATCTTATGTGACATGGACCGGAGTGACAGCGCCTTCGAGTGAAAAAGTAACATTTGATGCTGAGTCGCGTCGTGTGACATGGGATCTTGGTAAGCTTACGGCAGGAAGCACGGGCAATTCATTCCGTCAGGTAGCATTTCAGGTCTCTATTACACCAAGCTTAAGCCAAGTAGGGTTTGCGCCTATTATTGAAAATGCTGCAACACTCTCGGGAACAGATTCCTGGACGAACTCTACTGTTTCGGATAGTATCAAGGAAATGGATACGACACTGCCAACTGATCCAAATTATCAGTTCGGTAATGAAAAGGTTGTCGCACAGACAGGTCAGTAAGAGAGAATTAAAACTATGGAAAAGAAAAATAGTGTAATGGAAGAGATTATTTCGCTTTGCAAAAGGCGAGGTTTTATTTATCAGGGTTCTGAAATCTACGGAGGTCTTGCTGGTACATGGGATTACGGTCCATATGGTGTTGCACTCAAGAAAAATATCGAGAACACATGGTGGAAAAGATTTGTGACTGACCGTGAAGATATGTATGGCGTCGATGCGGCGATACTCATGAATCAGAATGTCTGGAAGGCGAGTGGACACGTTGCTGGTTTTGCAGACCCACTTGTTGAAGACCTTAAAACAAAGAAAAGATATCGCGCAGATCATCTTCTTGAAGACAATGGTGTTGATGTAAAGGGACTCACACTCGATAAAATAAACGCTCTCATCAAAGAAAAGGGAATTAAAAGCCCTGATGGAAATGCTCTTGGCGAAGCACGACAATTCAATATGATGTTTAAAACAAACATTGGTGCGATCGAGGATGATTCTTCTGTTGTGTATCTTCGACCAGAGACTGCTGGAGGAATGTTTGTGAATTTCAAAAATATTCTCGATACATTTCATCCGAAACTTCCTTTCGGTACAGCACAAATCGGAAAAGCATTTCGAAATGAGATTGCTCCGCGAGATTTTATCTTCCGCGTGCGTGAGCTTGAGCAGATGGAGATCGAATATTTCATTCATCCGGATGCATGGAAAGAAACTTTTGAAAGTTTCCGAAAAGAAATGCATGAATTTGCGACAGAAGTCGGCTTGCCTTCCACAAAAGTGCATGAGCTTGAAGTCGCAGACGAAGATCGCGCTCACTACTCAAAGCGAACAATTGATTTCGAATTTGATTTTCCAATTGGTAAAAAAGAATTATGGGGTCTCGCATATCGAACAGATTTCGATCTCCAGAGCCATACACGAGAATCAAAAGTAGATCTCTCGTATTTTGATGAAGCAAATAAAACTCGTTTCGTTCCACATGTGATCGAACCTTCTTTTGGCGTTGGTCGTACAATGCTTGCGATCATTTCTTCTGCATATACTGAAGATGAACTCGGGGGAGAGAAAAGAATTTATCTTAAACTCTCGCCAAAAGTTGCTCCTGTGAAAGTTGCAGTCTTCCCACTTCTTAAAAATAAACCAGAACTTGTAAATAAAGCACGCGAAGTTTTCTCATCGCTAAAAAAAGAGATTGGAAACGTTGAATTTGACGACAATGGAAATATTGGAAAACGATATCGAAGACAGGATGAGATCGGTACACCTTTCTGTGTGACGATTGATTTCGATACGATCGAAAAAGATGACTCTGTTACAGTGCGCGATCGCGACAGTGGAAATCAGGAACGAGTAAAAATCTCTGAACTCATTTCATATATTAAGGAAAAAATTTCTTAATTGAGAGCTCTTCATTGACCCTCGTTTCTTTGCGTGCTAGTTTTTGAGCGTGAAAACGCTCTTTGTTACTGATAAGGAAGCTGCAGAAAAGCTTCTGCGCGATATAGGATTCGAAGGTATGACGTCGCCTGGCACTGCATCCATCAAAGGTGCAATCAATATCACACCTCGGGATGAATTCCAGGTAAAGCAAGGTAATGGAGCTAAAGCTTGCCTTGTTGCGATCAAAGGGATTCTTGGAAAGACAGGACGGCGACTGACGGAGGAATTTGGTTGTATCGAGTTGCCGGTCATTAAGACGAGTCCGATTAGCGGCTGGTGTGGATACCAAACATCACATGGTTTTGATATCTATATTCATGTCACTATTGCATAAGCAGGCAATTGCCTGCGATTTTTTATAATAAAAATTGCCGCATAAAACGGCATTAGCGAGATTTTGGTTTGAACTTGCCTTGAGATAAGGCAATAAGAATGGCTGCGATTGTTGAGAGTGCTAATCCGATTAGAAAGCAGGAGAGTGCGGCGTGCATTTTATTCGTATCAGCAATGAACCATTCAATTGTTCCCGAAACGATTGGTGGCAAAAGAAAAAGAGGGAGGAACTTAAGCATTACATTTATTCTACTCCTTATATAAAAAATTGCTGCTTAAAAAGCAGCGTATGTTTTAGGCAATTTTACCGTCTTCTACTTCACCGTCGTTCTCGGCATACTCGTTGTCGAGCTTGTCGGCTTTGCGAAACAGATAGAGAATTGCGATTAAAATCGCGAGAATGATTATCGTTCCGATAATCAAATAAGTGCGATTGTGTGGCCCTGGATAGTACCAGCCGATAGCTGCGACAAGCACGACAGGAAGTAGTATAAGGTAGGGGAGGAACTTCATTGAATAAAACTCTATCTCTCTTTTATAAAATGTGCAATAATCGATTTCTATGAAAAACTTCAAAAAAACAACTCTCCGAAATGGTCTCCGTATTGTGACGGTGCCTATGAAAGACAATGATACTGTCACGGTGATGGTCGTTGTGGAAGCGGGTTCTAATTACGAAAATAAAGACATAAACGGAATCTCACATTTTCTTGAACACGTTTGTTTCAAGGGGACAGAGAAGCGTCCTTCATCTGCGCTTATCAATCACGAGCTCGATGCGATGGGTTCGCAGTCGAATGCCTTCACAGGAAATGAATACACTGGATATTACGCAAAAGCACATCATTCAAAAACAGAAAATCTTGTCGATATAGTTTCAGATATTTATCTCAACTCAACTCTTCCAGCGGGGGAGATTGAAAAGGAGAAAGGTGTAATCATCGAAGAGATCAATATGTACGAAGATCTTCCTCAGAGAAAGGTTGTCGATGTCTATGAAAATCTTCTTTATGCTGGAACAGCAGCAGGTCTCACTATTTTAGGACCTCGAGAAAATATCCAGAAAATGAAGCGAGAGGATTTTGAGAAATATCGAGAGAAGCATTACGTCTCTGGAGCAACGACTGTGGTTGTTGCGGGAAAGATGAATGAAAAGAAAGTGGTAAAGCAAATTGAAAAGCTTTTTGCTGGCATTAGAAAAGGAAAACCAGTGAGCCTTCCAAAGCTTTCTTTTGTTCAGAAAAAACCACAGATAAAGATTTTCCACAAAGACACAGATCAGACACATCTTATCGTTGGATTTCGTGGATACCCTCGGGGAGATAAAAGGAATACCACGCTCGCACTTCTTTCGGTGGTTTTAGGTGGTGGCATGAGCTCACGACTTTTTCAGAAGATGAGAGAAGAACTCGGTATTTGCTATTATGTTCGCTCAAGTAAAAATTCATACAGAACTCATGGCGATTTTTCAATTTCAGCAGGTGTATCAAACGCTCGCGTTCGTGAAGCGGTAGAAGGAATTTTGGGAGAAGTAAAAAGAATGATCAAAGAGAAAGTGTCTGATGCAGAACTTCGCAAGGCGAAGGATTATAGCATTGGCAATATGTACCTTGGTCTTGAGTCATCAGATTCACTTGCAGATTTTTATGGTTTTCAGGAACTTCTTCATGATAAAAAAATCAGAACACCGGAAGATATGGTGAAGGATATTGAAAAAGTGAAAGCGGCTGATATACAAAAACTCGCGAAGGAAATCTTTAAGGATGAAACGCTCAATTTCGCCGTCGTTGGTCCTTACAAAGACGAAAAAGAATTTGAGGACATCCTCACTATTGCGAATTAAAAGAAACTTCAAAAAGGGCACGTTTGGTGCTACCATACGCTCATGGAAGAGAAGAATATAAACATCCGCATAGACGCCGGCACAATCTTCAAAACTCTTGTCATCATTGGGCTTGTTCTTCTTCTTTACGTACTCCGCGACATTGTTCTTATTGTGGTAACGGCTGTTATTATGGCTTCAGCGATCGACCCAGCTGTGCGATGGTTTGAAAGCAAAAGAATTCCGAGAGCAATAGGTGTTATCATTGTATTTCTTTTCCTTGCAGCACTTCTTGCGGTACTTCTTCTTTTTATCATTCCATCATTTCTTGCAGAAACATCGAGTGTTGTTGCCAATATTCCTTCATATCTTGGACAAGTAGGAAACATTGTTCCACTTCTCGATCAGAGCTTTCTTCAGGGTTATGTGCCGCTCATTCAGCAGGTTGCACATCAGATTTCAAACATTAATGTGTCTGCATTTTTTGGAAATGCGACAGGAATTGCAGGTGGAAATATTTTCCAAACAGCACAGCTTGTCGTTGCAAATACACTCGATCTTATTCTTATTGTCGTTCTCTCATTCTATTTCTCAGTAACACCAGATGGTATTGAACACTTTCTTCGTATTATTACACCGGCAAAACATGAAGAATATGTTCTTCATTTGTGGGCACGCTCAAAGAAAAAGATTGGTGGCTGGCTTCAGGGACAACTACTTCTTGGATGTCTCATGGGTACACTCATTTATCCTGTTCTCACGATTCTTGGGGTAAAGCATGCACTTCTTCTTGCGATTCTTGCTGCGATTCTTGAGCTCATTCCTGTGTTCGGTTCGACTCTTGCTACGGTGCCTGCAGTACTCCTCGCACTTTTGGATGGAGGAGCAACACTTGCTCTTCTTGTGCTTGGTTATTACGTCATCGTGCAGCAGTTTGAAGCACATGTGTTTTATCCTCTTGTAGTTCGAAAAATTATCGGTATTTCACCGGTAGTTGTGATCATTGCTCTCGTTGTAGGCGCGGAACTCGCAGGTCTTCTTGGTATCATTCTCTCGGTACCACTTTCGGTGATTCTTGTTGAATACATTGAAGATATCGACAAGAAAAAAATGTCTGGACGACATCAATAATCTATAAAATATGTCAGAGAAATTTTATATCACGACAACTTTGCCATATGTGAATGATAAGCCTCATCTCGGTTTTGCACTTGAGATAGTGCAGGCGGATATTCTCGCGCGATATCATGCACTCAAAGGAGATGAGATTTTTTTTAATACAGGAACAGACGAGCACGGACAGAAAATTGCAGACGCGGCACGTCTTCAGGGAAAAACTCCCAAAGAATATACAGATTTTTTTGCAGAACAATTTAAGAAACTCAAAGATCCTCTTGGCCTTTCGGAAAATCTTACATTTATTCGTACATCAGATGAAAAGCATATAAAGACAGCGCAGGAATTTTGGAAACTCTGCGAGAAAAATGGTGACATCTATAAAGCACATTATGAAGGGAAGTACTGCATCGGCTGCGAGCTTGAAAAGACAGATTCAGAGCTTGTTGATGGAAAGTGTCCACTTCATCCGAATCTCGAAATTGAAATCCGCGATGAGGAAAATTATTTCTTTAGATTTTCAAAATACTCAGAAAAACTTCTCGCACTCTATGAGAAGAATCCTGATTTTCTTGTACCTACATTTCGTCTCAATGAATTTAAAAATATCATTGCGAAAGGATTGAAAGACTTTAGTATTTCACGCCTTTCTTCAAAGATGGCGTGGGGTGTACCGGTGCCAGGAGATCCAGACCATGTGATGTATGTGTGGTTTGACGCTCTTGTAAACTATATTTCAACACTCGACTGGCCAGAGGATAAAAAGAAATTTGAAGACTTTTGGGTCAAAGGAAAGACAGTGCAGTGTGCTGGAAAAGATCAGGTGCGCATGCAGGCAGGTATGTGGCAAGCAATGCTACTTTCTGCAGGTCTCGCGCCGACAAAGCAAATCTTTATTCATGGATTCATCACAAGCGGTGGACAGAAAATGTCTAAATCTCTTGGAAATGTGATTGATCCATTTCAGATCGTAGAAGAATACGGCAGCGAAGCGCTTCGTTATTTCCTCGCGCGAGAAGTACACCCGTTTGAAGACAGTGACATTACACCTGAACGTCTTAAAGAAAGCTACAATGCCAATCTTGCAAATGGTCTCGGTAATCTCACATCTCGCATTATGAAAATGGCGGAAAGTAATTTAACTTCACCAGTTGAAATTTCAGAGAAAACTGTTCCAACTGAATTTTTTGATTTTCTTGAAAAATTTGAATTTAACAAAGCAGCTGATTTTATTTGGATGAAAATAGGGGAGCTTGATAAAACGATCCAGGAATCAGAGCCTTTCAAACTTATAAAAACTGATAAAGAAAAAGCGCTCGCAATCATTGAAGGTCTTGTAAAAAATCTTTACACTATTGGACGACTTTTGAATCCTATTCTTCCTGAAACTTCAGAAAAAATTAAAAAACTCGTGAAGGAAAACAAATCTCCAGAGTCTCCACTCTTCCTTCGAAAATAATTGACAAAGTGTCAGTTCGGTATAATCTTGGTTCATATGTGGCACCTTGAATTTATCCCGCCGGGCCAGAACCATTGGTTCGTATCCGAGCCAAGCAAAGTACCGCTTAAGCGCTTTCAGCGTGGCGAAGAAACTGCAGTAAAGCGAGCTGTTCGCGAGTTGGCATCGAAGCTTTGTCCGAATGCGCAAAAAGTCCAGCTTGTCTGGAAAGAGGAAGTCCTTGTCTATCTTTGATGATCCGCCACTCGGCGGAATTTTTTTATTTCATGAGTTCGTGTATAGTTTTATTACTATGAAATTTGTAGACAATCACGGACATCTTAACTTCACTGTTTTCGACGAGGATAGGGAAGAAGTAGTACGTCGCGCGAAAGAAGCGGATGTTTTAGTCATTAATGTTGGTACACAGAAAGATACATCGCAGTCGGCGGTTGATATGGCAGAAAAATACGACAATTGCTATGCGATTGTTGGACTTCACCCGGTACATACATCAAAATCTTTTCATGATGAAAAAGAACTCGGCGAAGGAGGAAAAGAATTTACATCTCGCGGAGAAGCTTTTGATTTCCAATACTACAAAAAGCTCGTGATGCACCCAAAGGTGGTGGGAATAGGGGAATGTGGTCTTGATTACTATCGGCTTGAAGACGATACGAAAAAAATTCAGCAGGAAATTTTTGAGGCTCAGATAAAACTCTCGCTTGAAACAGGAAAGCCTTTAATGCTTCATATTCGCGAAGCATATGAGGATGCAATTGAAATATTAAAAAAATATCCTGGTGTGAAAGGAAATGTACATTTCTTTGCGGGGACCCTCGATATTGCAAAGCAGTTTCTCGATCTTGGGTTTACGCTTTCGTTTACGGGGGTGATTACTTTTGCAAAGCAGTATGAAGAGTTGGTGAAGTTTACACCGCTCGATCGGATTCTTTCTGAGACAGACTGTCCGTATGTTGCGCCGGTACCTTACAGAGGAAAGAGAAATGAATCAGCGTATGTAGTGAAGGTGGTGGAAAAAATAGCGGAAATAAAAAATCTTCCTTTTGAAGATGTTGCCACTGCACTTCGCGAGAATACGAAGCGGATATGGGGGATATAAATAAAAATTCCCATCATGATTAGATGGGGAGATTGGAAGTGATCCAAATGAGACGAGCTGCACGAAGGGAATCTTTGCAGCCTTTTGCTTTCCGTTCCTCGATGTCTTTCAGTGCCAGAGGAACTGCTTCGTCATATTCTTCGAAAGTTAGGTGTGCCCAAGGGCTTCTGCCATCTGGAAATCCAGCGGCTTCTGCCCAGTCAGTATTTTCAGGCGAAGAACCAAGAAGTAATTGAAGGATCCACATAATTAAGCGATTTTTAACACTTCTGTATTGCCCAGTCAACATCTATTCCCAAGCTAAGGCTTTTATGATATTCTCCTCTGACCCATTTACGGGTGCCATTATCAATTAATCCATACAATACATGGACGAAAAACAGGCCAAGGATGGTGGAAAGATCTATGAAATAGGCTTTCACATCGATCCGTTTGTGAGCGAGGACAATGTTGCTCACGAGGTCACTGCGATCAAGACTCTCCTTGAGAAAATCAAGGCAGAAGTGATTGCGGAAGACTTTCCAAGGCTTCGGGCGCTTGCATATCCGCTCTCAAAAGCGGTGAGCGGCTCTAAGAAGACCTTTAAAGAAGCATACTTCGGATGGATCAAATTCGAAGCGGAAGCAGGGGAAATCCCAGCATTCCAAAAAGAGGTCGAAAAGATCGAAAGCATTATTCGATACATCGTCATCAAGACGGTGCGTGAGAACACTCTCCAAGGAAATAAGTTCTCTTCAAAATACGAAGGTAAGCCACAGGCTGGAAAGGAGGCTGCAGCGAAGGAAATAGCTGAAAAAGGCCCTATCAATCCTGAGGAGATCGACAAAACGATCGAAAACCTTGTTATCGAATAATTATCGGCGTAGAATACTGGTATGTATCTCAACAAAGCCTTAGTCATTGGAAATCTCACACGAGACCCTGAAATCAAGGCTCTTCCTTCGGGAATCCAGGTCGCATCTTTTTCTGTCGCTACAAACCGAGTCTGGAAAGACAAGGAAGGTCGCAAGCAGGAAAGTGCTGACTATCACAATGTCGTCGTTTTCGGCAAACAAGCTGAAATTGTCGGACAGTATCTTAAAAAAGGAGCATCTGTACTCGTCGAAGGACGAATGCAGACACGAAGCTGGGACGGCAAAGACGGCGAGAAACGATATCGTACAGAGATCGTTGCAGACCGTGTGCAGTTCGGCCCACGAACAGGTGGAACTGGCAGCACTGGAGCTTCATCAAGCTCTTCGTCAGCACCAAAATCTAGCGCTCCACAGCCCAAGGAAGATGTCGGAGACTCGATCGAATATCCTGAAGAGGAAATCAGCGTCGAGGACATACCGTTCTAAAAAGTTAACTACTTATGAAAGACAACAAACAGTGCTTCTTCAAGCAGCACAACATTCAGCATATCGACTACAAGGATGTAGAACTCCTCAAGAGATTCATCAATCCTCACTCTCGAATTCTTTCAACAAAGAAGACGGGCGTATGCTCAAAGAACCAGCGTAAGCTTGCTCTTGCTATTAAACGAGCTCGCTTCATGGCTCTCGTCCCTTACGTATCGCGCTAAAAGAAAAAACCCATGCTCGAATACAACGAAATCACAGTTCGTAAATATATTGTTATTGACGGAGAACCATTCGAAGTCATCGACAACCATATTTTCCGAATGCAGCAGCGAAAGCCTCAGAACAAAACAAAGCTTCGCTCACTCATCTCAGGTCGTGTGATGGAAATGACTTTTCATGCATCAGACAAAGTAGAGGAGGCAGAAATCGAGAAGAAGGAAGTAAAATTCCTTTATGCAAACAGAGGAGAGTGGTGGTTCTGCGCGAAAGACAATCCTGCAGACCGCTTCAAGCTCGAAGAATCTCTCCTTGGAGATGGATCAAAATTCCTCAAGGCTAATGCAATGATTGATGCTCTCGTTTTCGATGAGAAAATCATCGGAGTAAAGCTTCCGATCAAAGTAGAGCTTAAAGTTATTGAAGCAGAACCAGCTGTAAAAGGCGACACTGCGAAAGGAGGAAACAAAGTTGTGAAGCTTGAGACTGGTGCGACACTCAACGTTCCTATGTTCGTGAATGAAGGTGATGTGCTTCGTATCAATACTGAAACTGCAGAATACGTCGAGCGAGTCTAAGCGAATCTCGAAATTCAAATAAAAAACAGCGGCGGCCGTAAGGCCGCCGCTG
>JARIGV010000007.1 GCA_029288615.1 Candidatus Tayloriibacteriota bacterium | reverse complement strand
TGCGGCGCTCTTGAGCGCCGCATTTTTTGTATATAAAAAATAGCGCTTTCGCGCTTTAAATTGTTGGCTCTTTTCGAATCGAAAGAATCTTAGCTTTTGTCTTTTGAATTTTTTTGAGCACACCATTTCCTCGGACTGCCAAAGCTTTGATCCTCGGATGAGAAGGGCTGCCTTCCAGATATGTTCCGACTATGAAGAGCTTGAGATCTCTAATGAACTTCTTGAAGGCATGTAATCCCGAAGGAAAAGGCCCCTTGATGTAAACGGTGTCGCCGATAGGAATAAGACGCACTGCGTGACGTCCCAAACGGTCAATTCGACAATGGAGATTTTTAGCGATCGTCTGGATCGGTGTCTTTTTAGGTTGTGTAATCCGCATAAAACTTCCCGGAGATTACTATAAAAGGGCAGGGTTGTAAACGCGATAAAGGTAAAGGGATACGCTATACTATATTTTGTGAAAAAGACCGTATTTGATGAAAAATACAAAACTCTGACACCTAAACAAAAGCAGGCGGTGGACACTATAGAAGGGCCTGTGATGGTCATTGCAGGACCTGGAACTGGAAAGACGACAATACTTACTCTCCGCATTGCAAACATTCTTTTAAAGACAGATACTCCACCGTCGGGAATTTTGGCTATTACTTTCACAGAAGCTGGGGTGAAGGCTATGAAAATGAAGCTCCGAGAAATCATCGGCGCTCGTGCAGATGAAGTTCGAATTCATACATTCCATGGTTTTGCTGCATCTGTCATCAGTGAATTTGCAGATCATTTTGTGCATATTGCTGGGTCGCGACAAATTACTGATATTGATGCGGAAGCGATTATTCGTGAAATTCTCCAGGACAAAAAATTTCTCACGCTCCGTCCTTTCGGCCGCCCAGATTTTTATATTCAGCCGATTCTTGGTGCAATTCGAGATGCTAAAAAAGATGCGATCACACCGGAGATGATGAAAGATTTTGCTAAAGCAGAAATGGAGCGAGTGAAAAATGATGAAGATTCAATCTCGACTCGTGGCGCAACAAAAGGGGAGCTCAAAGCAGATGCAAAAAAGAGAATTGAGAAATGCGAGAAGACTATTCTTTCTTCCGATGTCTATTCTTTGTACGAAGAGAAAAAAAGAAAAGAGAAACTTATCGACTTTGATGATCTTATCTTTGAACTCTCACTAGCTTTGTCTCGCGACGAGCTTCTTCGCCAGCTTCTTCAAGAAAAATTTCTCTATATTCTTGTTGATGAACATCAAGATACGAACGATGCGCAGAACGCTATCATAAAAACCCTTGCGGATTTCTTTGAAAACCCAAATGTTTTTATTGTAGGAGATGAGAAACAAGCGATCTATCGTTTCCAGGGAGCATCCGTTTCAAACTTCCTTCGATTTTCTGATACCTGGAAGGATATTACAACAATAAATCTCGAAGACAATTTTCGTTCACATCAAAATATTCTTGATGCAGTGTTTGGAATGATCGAAAATAATTATGAGGAAGGACAATATGAAAATCTCCGCATGGAACTTAAAGCAGGTGGATCTCATGCCAAAGGAAAACATGCTGCAGTGGAGATCGTTGATGCAGAGACGATTGAAGGTGGCGAAGCACATCTTATTGAAGAATTACGACACATCATACAGAACGAACCAGATGCAACCGTTGCCATAATTTCTCGTCGTAATCGCGATATTGAACGCATTATTTCTCTGTCTGAAGGAGCTGGGATTCCGATTGCAGCAGAGCGTTCTATAAATATTTGGGCTCACCCGATCGGTATTGCTTTCTTTTCTCTCATAGAATTTCTTCACGATCCATCAAAGACTGATGCACTGTCGCGCATAATTATTACAGGTCTTTGGAATTTCACATTCAGTGATTCTACTGACGCGATCGCAAAGATACGATCTGGAAGGACAGATGAAGTTGTCTCAAAAATCGGCGAGCTTTCATATCTTCAGAAGTTGGCGCTCGACGATACTCCTATTTCATTTCTTATACATGCATGTGAAAGATCAGGGCTTGCAGCAATCCTTCTTCGTGATCCATCATATGCTGAAGTCTGGCGAGCGATACTGTCGCTTTCTGAATCTCTTGTAGGCTCTCAAAACATTACTGATCCGCATGCTCTTATTGAATCCTTGCTTTCCTACAAAGCGAGTGCAGCAGAGAAGAGTGTGAAGGTGCCTGTTGGTGTATCTGATGCGCAAATTAAAGCTATGACAGCACATGGCTCAAAGGGTCTTGAATTTGATTATGTTTTTATTCCGTATGCGACTGAAGAGTCCTGGAATACGCGAGCTTTCGCAGAATATTTTGTATTACCTATCACATCTGAAGAAGTAGAAGGAGATGATGTACGAGATAACCGCAGACTTTTCTATGTAGCAATGACGCGCGCGAGAAAGAAAGTTTCAATTACAGTGCCTCAGTCAGATGCTTCAGGAAAAATACTTTCGAGTCTTCGCTTTGTCTCAGAACTTCCTCCTGATTCTTTGTCTCATGTCATTCCAAAAGGATCAGCAAACCTTATTCCATCAAGAAAATCTTCGTCGAAACTCTCGTCGAAAGTCGTTGATTATACAAAGACAATTCTTCTTGAAAAGGGTCTTTCAGCAACGGCACTTAATAACTTCCTTTCATGTCCGAGCGAATTTATCTATCAGAGTATTTTAAAAATTCCTGAAGCCCCAGCACCATCTGCTGAAAAAGGAAATGCGATGCATAAGGCTTTTTCACGAATCTGGAATGATTCAGATAAAAGCACGAAAAATATTGAAACAATTATTCGTGAGACTGTGAATGAACACATTGAGGGAACATATCTACGGCCTTTTGAAAAAGAAGCATTGATCCATGATCTTTCTGAGAAAGCACCAGCTGTTGCAAAGAGCCTTGCTCCTCACTTTGGACAAGAAGGAACCATCTTTAGCGAGAACTGGAGCGAGTTTGTATTTGAAGGAGAAGTTTCCGGCACATCGATCAAAATTCCAATTCATGGAAAACTTGATGTCATTATTGATACGGGAAAAGATGTCTATGTTTTTGACTACAAGACTAGAGCTCGTATGAGCGAAAATGAAATACGAGGTCTTACAAAAGCAGAAGATAGTGGTAATTATTTCAGGCAACTTGTTTTCTATAAATTCCTTCTCGAAAACGATCACCGTTTCAAAGGAAAAAATATTATTCCTTCACTTATTTTCGTAACACCAGATGAAAAAGGTAACTGTGCGATAGTGACTCTCTCCATTACTCCTCAAGATGAAATGAAGCTTAAGGAAGAAATTAATTCGCTTCTTGAAGCTGTCTGGAGTGGGAAGATCACAGAGGAGTTTTGTGATGATAAAGGATGTGAATGGTGTCAGCTTAAGAGGCTGCATAGAGAATAAAGCAAAAGCCCCGCAGGCAAAGCCTGCGGGGCTTTTTAATTATGTGTTATTTCACAACCGTATCAAGATTTGCTTTAAGATCAGCGTATGAGAGATCTCCAGGAATCTCAGCAACTGTTTTACCATCCACTACAATGAATGATGTTGGTGTTCCGTTTACGCCCACCGCTCGTCCTTCCGCGAGATCAGACTGGATCTTCGCTGAATATTTGCCGCTATCGACACAAGAGCTGAATTTATCTTTATCGATTCCAATTGCTGCAGCAACATCTGCCATGCTCGCGGTTGTCTGAATTTTTGACGCTTGTGTTTTTGCATCTGAGAAAATGTTTGTAAGGAATGCCCAGAACTTATCATTGCCACCAAGCTCCGCGACGCATTCGCTCGCTTCCGCTGCTTTTTCAGCATAAGGATGAATCTGATAGAGAGGATACTGTCGATAGACCCATGCTACTTTGCCATCTTTTCCATAATTATCCATGACCTGTTTTCGTGTTGCGTCAAAGTCTTGGCAGTATGGACACTGAAGGTCAGAGTATTCAACAACTTTTACCTTTGCGTCGGGATTTCCTTCAATGTGATCTGTCTTATCGACAGGACGAATATCTGAAGCTTGCTGCGCCTGCTGCTGTCCATTGTTTACTGCAACAGATGGATTTGATTTTTTCTCACCAAAATAGAGAGCGCCTGCAATGAGTGCTCCCGCAACAACAATGGAGAGAGGAATTGCCAAATTGTTTTTATTCATTTATTTTTTCTTAATTATTAAAAGGGAAGAGAGTGTGTCATTGCTCCAGAAGAAACTTCATCCCATCCAGTGGTATCAATTATAACATCCTTTATTTGCTCGCCATCTTTGTATTTGAGTTTCTTGTGTTTCAAAGCATAGTCGTAGACTTCTTTTGTCACCTTCACATCTTGAAGACAGTATTTGCGGATGTTTTCAATATCGCCCTTTTTCCACCATTCGACAGCTTGAAGTCCGTGTCCGCTTTTACCATAGCCAAGCGTTGCTTCAGCAATATTTCCAAGCCCAATACGTCGGCCAAGAGATTTTTTGAGTGCAGCCATGATATCAATACTTTTAATTTTTGTGAGATCTCCTTCGTAGTATTTATTAAGAAGTGGAATGTCGAAATAATCTCCATTGAAAGTCACCAATGCATCTGCCTTTTCCATGAGGGGCCATAGTTTTGGAAGGTCTTCTTGAAGGTAACTTGTGTATTCTTCTGTCTCTGTGTCATAGACTCCAACAAGAGAGATGTCGAGAAGTGTTGGATCTGCTTTTCCAACATCGTCAAAAATATTTCGAGTTTCAATATCGAAGATGATTTTTCGCATTTTATTGTTTCAATTCTTTAGGTAAAAGATCGTGAGTTTCTAAAAAGTCGCGCATTGTGACATCGCCCATTCCAAAACCGACAGTGGGAAGTGGTTCAACTCCAAACATTTCAAGGAGGTTGTCATAGCGTCCGCCGCCAAAGAGTGAACGCTTGTTTTCTGGGTTTGTATCGAAGACTTCGAAAACCATACCTGTGTAATAATCGAATCCTCGTGTAAGAGATGATGAGAATTTTACTTTTATTCCTTTTTCAGAAAGCGCATCTATGATTTGTTTGATTTCCTCGTTTGGCTCTGCGTCTTTGTATGGAGTATCAGAAAGTTTTGACCATTCTACTTGAAATTCTTCATCGCTCATTTTTTCCTTTCGATCAAGAAGAAAGAACATTTTCTTCCCATATGTTTCCTCAAGAATTTTTCTTGAGTTGATATGAATTTCAAAATCCTCATTTTTCGCGCCGAATTTCATCATAATTTTGTGAGCGAGAGAAATGATCTCAACTTCTGCATCGATTCCTGCAATTCCCATGATGTCGCAATTGAGCTGCCAGTGTTCTCGTTTTCGTCCGCGTTGCGGTCTCTCGTAGCGGAAACAGTTTGGTATTGAAAACCATCGGAGAGGGAGCTTAAGACCTTTTCTTCGCGCTGCTACCATTCGTGCGAGGGTTGGAGTCATCTCAGGGCGAAGAGCTACCTCACGTTCACCTTTATCGATGAAAGTATACATTTGTTCATTAACGATCTCTTCGTTTCTCTCACCCTTTGCTTTGTATAGCTCTGCAGGTTCGAGAATAGACGCAGCGTATTCTACATATCCAAATTCTTTAGCAGCCTCTTTCCATGTATCGAAAATATAATTCTGGATAGCCATATCTTCTGGGTAGAAATCTCTAACACCCTTATATGGCTCAGTTGATAGTTTTTTTGATTCTGACATGATGATATTCTACTAAAATATGGCCCAAAAACAATCTGACATAATTGAAGTTCTAAACCTCTATAAAGAAGAGGGGGAGACGCCACTTGAGAGAATCGAACGCTTTAAACGTACGCATTCTGAATATAAGGATATCTCGATGACATATGCCGGGAGACTCGATCCAATGGCCGAGGGTGTCCTTCTTGTGCTTGCTGGAAATGCCGTGCACGAAAAAGAAAAATACTTAGGTCTTAAAAAGGAGTATGAAGTTGAAGTCCTCTTTGGCTTTGAAACAGATACGTACGATATTCTGGGAAAATTAACACGTTTTGTCCAAGGGCAGACCTTGGACAAAACGGCGATACATGAATCTCTGCAAGGTTATATTGGAAAATTTACTCAGGAATATCCGCCTTTTTCGTCGAGAACAATTGATGGCGAGCCGCTTTTTGTAAAAGCTCGAAATGGAAGTTTACCCGAAGAGATGCCAAAGAGAGAAGTTGAGATTCATAGTCTTGAAATGGGTGAAATGAGAGTAATAAAAGCGCAAGATCTTCTCCAAAATATTTCAGAAAGAATCTCAAAAGTAAAAGGTGATTTCAGACAGCAGGAAATTTTGAAAATGTGGCAAGAAGGTCTACAAAATAGCGCAAATGAATTTCAGATAGTGAAAATAAAAATTGTGTGCAGTTCTGGCACGTATATGCGTTCACTTGCACACAGTGTAGGAAAAAAGCTTGGTGTACCAGCGCTTGCGTTTTCGATCAAAAGAGTGAAAGTGGGAGATTTTGAGATTGTTGATTCTCAAAAAGAATAAAAGAAGTAAACAAATCAAAAGCCGCGCCCCTCTGGGG
>JARIGV010000037.1 GCA_029288615.1 Candidatus Tayloriibacteriota bacterium | reverse complement strand
CCTTGGAATAAACCAAGGCGTTTTTCATTTTGTGCGCGATGAGGGACTTGAACCCCCGACCTTCTCGGTGTAAACGAGCTGCTCTACCAACTGAGCTAATCGCGCATATTCAGAACGTTCAGCAATTATCTGATGGACCTACCAAAACAGCTAATCGCGCATTCTTCTTATTAGAATGTACCCACTAATCTATAGTATTTTTTGAAAAAAGGGAAGTCTTCTCTTGTTTCGCTAGAAAATCAAATTCTGCTACACTATTTCCATGATTTTTACATACATTCTTACCGTTCTAGGTCTCGCGGTTTTCGAGATCATTTCTTCTATCGATAACGCAGTTATCAATGCGGAGGTACTTTCTGGCATGTCTACAAAGGCTAAAAATTGGTTTCTTCTCTGGGGACTTATTTTTGCAGTGTTTGTCGTTCGAGGTCTTTTGCCATGGCTCATTGTTTTCATCTCAAATCCTTCTCTTGGTCTCTGGGGTTCTCTTACTGCGACATTTTCTGGAGATCCAAGTATTCATGCCGCAATCGAAGCATCTTCGCCAATCCTCCTTGCAGCAGGTGGAGTATTTCTTCTTTTTCTTTTTCTCCATTGGCTCTTTATGGAAGAGAAACATTACGGTCTCGGAGTAGAAAAATTTTTTCACGCACAAAGCATTTGGTTTTATGCAGCAGCTTCGCTTCTTCTCTGTGTCCTCGTCTGGCCAGCACTTCATATAAATCCGATCATGGGATTTGGAATTGTCGTTGGTTCATCTGCGTTTTTCATAACACAAGGATTTAAAGAGAATGCAGAAAAACAGGAGACCGCTCTCATAAGCGGTGCTCGTTCTGACATCTCGAAAATTCTTTTTCTTGAAATTATCGATGCAACATTTTCAATCGACGGAGTTCTTGGCGCTTTCGCTTTCACACTTTCTGTGCCACTTATAATTCTTGGAAATGGTATTGGTGCGGTGGTCCTTCGTCAGCTCACAGTAGGAAATATTGAGAATATCAAGAAATATATTTATCTTAAAAATGGAGCGATGTACTCAATCCTTTTCCTTGGCATTATTATGCTTATGGATGCATTTGGCCATGCGATCCCAGAATGGTTGTCACCGCTTGTTACATTCCTCATTGTTGGATTCTTCTTTGTGAAATCAAAAATACATCTAAAGAAAAAAGAAATTCATGGATAGGATCGAGATTCTTTTTGAAAATGAAAATGTTGTGGCTCTGAATAAGCCGGCAGGTATTGCTGTGCATCCGGACGGGAAAAATGAATTTTTTACTGTTGTCGATTTTCTCTTGGAAAAATATCCAAAGATTGCTGAGGTGGGCGAGCCAATGATCCTTTCAAATGGAGAGAGAATTCTTCGCCCGGGCATTGTACACCGTATCGACAAAGACACTTCGGGAGTGCTTCTTGTTGCTAGAACTCCAGAAGGATACGCCTACCTTAAAGAGCAGTTTCAAAACAGAGAGGTGAAGAAAACATATTTTGCATTCGTCTACGGAAAAATGTCTGAGGAGCGAGGGACGATTGATCTTCCCATAGGCCGTGGCGCACTTGGAAAAAGAGTGGCTGGTTCTGGGGCTAAGGGCGAGCTTCGCGAAGCGCATACAAAATTTCGAACACTAAAAAGCGAAAGCGAAGTTTCATGCCTTGAGGTATGGCCACTTACAGGACGTACCCACCAGATTCGCGTGCATCTTAAGGCGATTCATCATTCAATTGTTTGCGATCCTTTATATGCACCTCATAGGGAAGCTCTGCTTGGTTTTCAAAGGCTTGCACTCCACGCCGGAAGGATTTCCTTTGAGGACCTCGACGGTAGCAAAAGGGAGATAAAGGCTCCATTTCCGGCCGATTTTGAGGAAGCCTTCAAAAAGATGGGAGTAAAGAGCTCAGAGTTGCTTAAATAAAGACTATTTGATATAGTCTTTGCCACTATGACAGCCGTAAATACAAAGACTTCACCAGTAAATATCGACGAGCGAAAGAAGCTCGATATTCGATCTGGAGACACTGTGAAGGTCTATCAGAAGATCCAGGAAAAAGGAAAGACTCGAATTCAGATGTTCGAGGGACTTGTCCTTGCACGAAAGCACGGTACAGAAGCTGGAGCTACATTTACAGTACGACGTGTTGCTGGAGGCTACGGTGTTGAGAAGGTTTTTCCTCTCTACTCTCCGCTTATCGACAAAGTTGAAATCACAAAGCGAGCTAAGGTTCGCAAGGCAAAGCTTTACTACATCCGAAAGAAGGCTGCGAAAGAAATCTCAAAGCGAATGCGAATGGAAATGATGCGAAATGATGAGCCTGAAGTTGCTGAAGTAGCCGCCACTGAATCTCATCCAGAAAACAAGCCAGAATAGGGGTTTGTTTTTGACTTTAACTAATTTGAAATCTTAAACAAGCCTCAATTCGGGGCTTGTTTTGTTTTTGTCTGGCGAACAGAAACAAAGTTCTTTGTAGCCACTTAATAAGATATGACAATCAAAGCTCAAGGTGTTGTTGGTCGCGTCTATAAGACTCAGGCCGGAAATGAAGAGTGGGATCTAGGTTCTGATGAGGGTGAATATGAAGAGGGGTGGGAGCAGATCAATACTGTGGAGAGAAGATTAGTTGTGCGCAAAAGAGTGAGTCATAGCATGGTAACGTGGGCACTTCCTCCAAAAGAGGATTATGTGCCAATGTCGCATCGCTCTGATGGACCGATCTTTTGAGTAAGTGGTATGAAAAAGCCCGAGAGAAAACTCGGGCAATTTTTATTGTGTGCGCAGGAGAGGACTCGAACCTCCATGCCCTTGCGGGCGCTACCACCTCAAGGTAGTTCGTCTACCAGTTTCGACACCTGCGCATGTGCCCGATACTATACCAATATTTGAGAAACTTTCAAATACATATTTGTGGTCACGGATTTTCACACTATAATTGCGATATGCAAAAAGGCATCGACTATACCGGTATTGCGGTCATTTATTTCTGTCATGATGGCAAAGGGAATTTTGTGATGTCGAAACGAGGCCAAAATTGCCGTGACGAAAGAGGGAAGTGGGATATTGGTGGTGGAGGAATAGAATTCGATGAGAATGTTGAAGAAACACTTCGAAAGGAAATAAAAGAAGAATATTGTACTGATATTCTAGATTTTGAATTTCTCGGATATCGTGACATGCATCGTGAGCACGAAGGAAAGAGGACACATTGGATCGCTCTCGATTTTAAAGTTTTTGTTGATCCGACCATGGTAAAGAATGGCGAGCCACATAAGTTTGATGATGTTAAATGGTTTACCTTTGATACCGTTCCCGCAAAAGAAGAATTACATCCTGGTGTGCCCGTAGTGTTTGAGAAATATAAAAATAAATTAAAATAATGGACCATCTTCCAGAAAAACCAACTCTTAAAGATTTTCAAAAATACGAAATCGATGTGTGTCGTAAAAGGGGGTTTGAGAATCAAAGTAGAAGTGATTTGTTTGCCCATCTTGTTGAAGAAGTAGGAGAGCTCGCACAAGCAACAAGAAAATTCGAGAAAGGTAAAAAAACGAAAGAAGATATAGAACTTGAATTAGCAGATGTGTTTCTTTTCCTTGTTCACATTGCAAATAAGTTTGATATAGATT
This sequence comes from Candidatus Tayloriibacteriota bacterium, assembly GCA_029288615.1. Lineage (GTDB taxonomy): Bacteria > Patescibacteriota > Minisyncoccia > Phycocordibacterales > CAIRYW01 > JARIGV01. The sequence continues at coordinate 28,981 of JARIGV010000037.1, read as the reverse complement.
TTGAGGAAGCTTTTCGAAAGAAAGAAGAGGTGAATAAGACTAGAGTCTGGAAATAAACGGCCACTTCTGGTATAAAGTAGGGACTTCGCAGTTTCTAAGCAGCGAAATACATGGCGACTATAGTTTAGTGGCAAAACTCGGGTTTGTGGAACCCGTATCGAGGGTCCGATTCCCTCTAGTCGCCCAAAATAACACCCCGAAAGGGGTTTTGTTATTTTGGGCGACTATGTAAAGCATCTGCGCGCTTTACGTGAGGGAATCGGAAGGCGCAGTCATGTTTTTTCAGCGGAAAAAACAGACGAGCCGGGGTCGAGAAATTTTGATTGCGACGGCGAACAAAATATTCGTGACCGATTCCCTCTAGTCGTCTCGATCGAAAGCATACTCGCGTTTCCTCTGATCCATCGTCATACACATCCTTCACATTACGTCAGACATTTATTAAAAGGAGATTTCCGTCGGCCTGCTTAATGTTACAATTTATTCCTATGAAAGAATTTTTTCATCAAACATTTTCGTCACTAAAAATTCGCAATTATCGAGTGTATTACATCGGGCAAATCATTTCCGTGTCAGGAACTTTTTTGCAGTCTCTTGCTCAAGATTGGTTAGTGTTAAAGCTCACCGGCTCGGGAACACTTTTGGGAGCCGTTCTTGCATTTCAATTTTTTCCCGTACTTATTTTTAGTTCATACGGAGGAGTAATTGCTGACCGCTTTCCAAAACGAAAAATTCTCTACATCACACAAAGTATCGGAGGACTTCTTGCACTTTTTCTTGGGATCCTCATTCTTACAAACATCGTGCAGTTGTGGATGGTTTTTGTTTTTGCACTTGGTTTAGGTTTGGTAAGCAGTATTGATAATCCAGTGCGACAATCGTTTGTGAGTGAAATGGTGGGGAGAGATCAGATAAAAAATGCAGTGAGTCTCTGGGCTGTGCTTATTAGTGTGTGTCGTGTGATTGGGCCGGCTATTGCAGGTGTTCTTATTGCTTCTGTTGGTCTTGGCCTTTGTTTCATTATTAATGCGATTTCTTATATTGCAGTTCTTATTGCTCTTTTCATGATCAACTCTGATGAATTGCATCACACGCCGCTACAACCAAAAGCAAAGGGTCAGATTAGTGAAGGACTTCGTTATGTAAAAAATACACCTATCCTTCTTGTCTCCCTTGTGATGATGGCAATTATCGGCACTATTTCTTTTGAGTGGCAAGCGTCGCTTCCTCTTTTTGCAAGTTTTGTTCTGCATGGTGATGCGGGTACGTATTCAGCACTTTCAGTTGCTCTCGGTATCGGAATGCTTATCGGTGGATTGTTCAATGCTTCAAGCGGAAGTACTAGTTTAAGACCAATTGTGTACTCGGCACTTTTTCTTGGAATCAGCATGATCATTTCAAGCATTTCTACAAATATTATTTTTGTTTTGCTTATTTTTGTCTTCATCGGACTCTTTCTTATTATTTTTGCGAATCTCAGCAACAGTATTTTGCAGATGAATAGTGAGCCTCATATGAGAGGGCGAGTGATGTCCTTGTGGTCAATGGCGTTTTTTGGGTCTACCGCAATCGGTGGTCCTTTTATCGGCTGGATAGGCGAGATGTTTGGAGCACAATGGTCTCTTGCAGTGGGAGGAATTGCAGCACTCATTGCAGCCTTGTATGGATTTATAGTCTTGGAGAGGCTTAATCTCCACCATAGAAATTAAGTTTTGTCCGCACCTTTTTCTCCTGTAGCTCGTACATTTTGATATATGTCGTATTAGTTTCTTAATCTCACACATATGTCAAAAACATCAAAACTTAAAGCTTTAGTAGCTGTAGCTGTGGTTGCTTCCGCCGCCACATTCTCGAGTCCGACCCAAGTTTCTGCGGCTGTAGAAACAGTAAGTCGTGCACATCATGCGATTGTTCGCACAAAACATTCCTCAAACGGAATTGCTGCTGTGTCTGGAACGGTTTCTGGAATTAGCGGTAATACAATTACGCTTACCGCTCAAAACGGCACAACATATTCGGTCGATGCAAGTGCGGCAAAAATTGTTAAAAATAAAACTTCAGCAACACTTTCTGAAGTTGTTGCTGGCGATACACTTGTCGTTAGGGGAACTGTCTCAGGAAATAATGTAACCGCGACTGCGATTTTCGATGGGCAATTTCAAAAAGTCTGGAGTGCAATAAAAAGTTTCGCACATGATCGCTTCATTGGATCTGTCTCATCAGTAAACGGTTCATCGTTTACGATTTCAAGCCAAGGAAGGAAACTTTCGACATCGTACACAGTAAATACAGATGGAACGACAGTGATTAAAAAAGATGGGCAGAATGCTTCACTTTCTGACATTGTCTCTGGTGTTAAGGTAAGGGTAACAGGAACTCTTGCAAGCTCAACAAATACGGTGACTGCAAAAGAGGTCACTATTGTCACATTACATCGATCAACAAGCATCGAAGGTTCAGTTACAGCGATCTCTGGAAATACTCTTACAGTAAGTAATGCAACATCGACATATAGTATTGATGTAAGTCGTGCAAAAATATTTGGGTCAAATAATGTGAAGAGCTCCGTCTCAAGCATTACGACGGGAGATGCATTGACTATCTTCGGAGGGCAAGGCGAAGGATCATCGACGATTAATGCTAAAATCGTAAGAGATACATCGAAAGCTTTCTAAAGGAAAAATCAGAAGAAAATCCCGCTCTGGCGGGATTTTTTGTTATACTTTAATGTACAAAATGTATGAAAATAAATAAGAAAATTGCAGGATTCGATCTCGATGGAACTTTGACCGAAAATAATCAGCCGATGAAAAAAGATATGGCAGAAATTTTGACCAAACTTCTTCGAAAAATTCCAGTTGCAATTATTACAGGTGCAGCATTTGAAAAACTTACCTTTCAGCTAGGGGATCTTTTATCGGTCATAGAACCAGAAACTGATTCTGTAAAAGAAAATCTTATTCTTCTTCCAACAAATGGAACACAAAGTTTTACATATGATAAAAATACGAAAAAATGGGAACTTAGCTTCAAAGAAGATCTTGTGTTTCTTGATAAAGAAGACATTATTGCAGCTTTGAATGAGATTGTTGCATCAGGAAAATACGACATCTCAAAAAACCCAGTGGGACCAATTGTGACGGACCGCGGCATGCAGGTATCACTATCTGGGCTTGGACACGACGCACCGCTTGAAGCAAAAAGAAATTGGGATCCAGACAAGAAAAAACGATTTGCCATAAAAGAGGAACTAGAGAAAAAAATCACATCAGCTGATTTTGTACTCGGAGGTAATTCAACGATCGATATTTTGCCAAAAGGATTTAACAAGGGGGTGGGTCTTACAAATCTTTTAAAACGAAAAGATCTTTCTCTTTCCGATATGATTTATGCGGGAGATGCAATTTTTCTTGGAGGTAATGATTATCCAGTAAAAGAGGCAGGAATTGATACTGCTACGGTCAAAGACCATCACGAAACAGCGAAGCTTATTGAGAGTTGGCTATAAAAAGAAGCGACGACATTGGTATGCCGTCGCTTGTGAACACGAACTCCATAAAGGAGATAACCTTTTCGTGATGGTTCACGCACCACACGGATTTCTCCGTACGTCTATCGACGCGCAATGTACTGCTCGGGACTCTTCTTTGGTGAAACTTTCGTTTCGAGTCTTTACGAATCTACATCCTACTGGTCTGAAGGGGCTCACGTAAGACTATGCCAAAGGAATTTACTCAATTGCATAACTCCGAAGAGTCACTCTTAGTGTTTATACCCGTAAGAGGTGCAAAAGCTTTACTACCGAGACCGAAGGCCAGATTCAGCGGGTGTTGCCGGTTGTTTTCATCGGCTTTTCCTCCTTTCGCTGAATCTGATTATACAGACAAGAAAATATTTCACGAATTTATTCGTACAAATGTTTATGCTTCTCTGCGAGAGTGGGGATGTAAAGCTTCTCAATATATTCGCGGAGCATTCGATCTGTACCGAATTGTTTAAGAATGAGCGCGCGAGCTTTCTTCATCTTTGAGACCCAAGGAGAATCTGTACCGACTTCAAAGTCAGAGAAAAGATAAAGAGGGATAATTTCTTTCTCGATCTTTGTGATTATTTTTTCAGAAAGGTTTGGATCATCAACTATAAAACCAACATCAGAAGGAGAAATCTCTGCGATCCAACCATCAGCAGTAGAGAGGGCGAGTGTGCCATTGAGAGCTGCTTTCATGCCGCTTGTACCGCATGCTTCTGTACCAACAACGGGAGTGTTAAGCCAAATGTCTGCACCCGAAACCATCTTTGATGCGATATCGAGGTTGTAGTGTGGAAGAAAGACTGCAGAATCACCAAAATGTTCCTCGATTGTTTCGCGAAGGCGCTGCACCATTTCATTTCCTTGTTCGCCGTTTCGTGTTGGTCCTGAGAAAACTATTTTTATTGGCACCGGAGAATTTTTGATAAGTTTCTGAAGTCCTTCAATGTCAGAGAAAAGTTCAAGCGGTCTCTTGTAGGGAACGATGCGACGTGCCCAGCCGATGATAAAAGAATTTTCAGCCCATTCTTTCTCAGTTTTTTCTTTAATGAATGAAAGAAGATTCTTCTTGTTATCTTTGTGCACTCCGGAAATTTGGGATGTATTTTTTGTTTTGTCCCAGAGTGGAATATAAATGCCATTTGTCACTTCTTCCATCGGATTATCTTTCCAGATCTCATGAGCTTTTTTTGCATGGAGCTTGCTTACTGCGGATGCTTTTCGAGAGAGCCTGAAAGAAAGGGAAGTCATCGAGAAAATATTTGAATCAGGAAGAAGACCAAGAGAGACAATGTCACTGACTGCCACCTGCATCTCCTCAGCGTATTTTGCAATCATTGCAGAAACAACATCTGCGCCGAATTGCTCATTACCAGCAGCAACAAGTGTGTGGTTTGTAAAAATAATATGCTTTCGTGCATAGTCACATGCAGTAAAGAAATCGACGCGCTGATGGATCATTTCGTGATGAACAAGTTCGAGTGCGAGAAATGCGCTGTGACCTTCATTGAGATGAAAGACAGAAGGGTGAATACCGAGAGCGTGAATGAGTCTGTGTCCGCCGATACCTAAAAGGATTTCTTGCTTCAGTCGTGTTTCTCGATCGTCGACATAAAGTCTTTCTGTTATTTTTCGCGAACTAGGATCATTTTCAGGAATATTAGTATTTAGAAAATAGATCGGTGCAGTGCTTTCATTTTTGTTTGTATATTTCCACGCCTCAGCAAAAATCTTTTCATGATAAATCGGAACAGAAATAAGAATGCGCTCGCCATTTTCATTTCGAGCAACAGAAAATCCATCGCTTTCTTTCGGTACATATGCGACAGAATCTTCTGTGAGATCATACTGTGCCTTGCTATACATGAGGCCAATAGCGATGAGAGGGAAGTTTCTTTCTGCCGCTTCACGAACTGTATCCCCCGCAAGTACCCCAAGACCTCCAGCATAGGTTGGGATGTAGGGTGCTAGAGCGTATTCAGCAGAAAAATAAGCAACAGGAGATGCTTTAAATTTCTTATATTCTTCGCTTTGAGGAAAGCTTTGAAACCATGAGAGCGTGTCCTTCTCCTCCATATTATTTATTGCTGATTTCAGCGAGCGCTCGTTCAAAAAGTTTTACGTATTCTTTTGCAGATTTCTCCCATGAGAAATTTGCCGCCATCGCTCGCTTCTGAAGTCCTTGCCAGAACTTTGGATATTTATATGTCTCAAATGCTCTCACGCATGCTCCAAAGAATGCATGCTCGTCGTATTTTTCAAAAACAAATCCTGTACCCGTTTGCTCGGTCGGATTGTAATCTTCTACGCTATCAGCAAGGCCGCCCGTCTTTCGTACAAGAGGGATAGCGCCATAACGCATCGATTCCATCTGAGTAAGACCTGATGGCTCAAACTTTGAAGGAATAAAGATGCAGTCTGCGCCTGCGAATACGAGATGGGGCAGTACGTTATCGAATGAAAGGTGGATTGCAATTTTTTCTGGATATTCGGCAGCAAGTTTTTCAAAATGTGCGTGATATGTGGATGATCCAGAACCAAGGACGATGAATTGGAAATCAAAGTTTGCAAGAAGATGATCGATCGACTTGATGATAAGATCGAGTCCTTTTTGAGAAGAAAGACGTGAGACGACAGCTGCTACAAAGACATCTTTTTTGGGAAGATTAAACTTCTGCTGAAGTGCGATTTTGTTCTTCGCACGCTCTTCAAGATGTTTTGCATCATAATTAAATTCAATATAAGGATTCGTTTTTGGATCATAATTCTCGTAGTTGATACCATTTAAAATTCCAAAAAGTTTTGAACGCATTTCCTGGAGAAGGGGATCAAGAAGTTCTCCAAATTCAGGAGTGGTGATCTCACGTGCATATGTTGGCGATACGGTGTTGACGATGTCCGCAAAGCGAATACCGCGGCGCATGAAATTCTTCTTGAGAAGCGCAGAGTCCGTAATAGCAGGGATCTGAGACTGACCATCGTCGTAATCAAAGTCACTCACATGTCTGTGATCGAATAGCCCCTGATAGTGGATATTGTGAATCACAAACACGATCGGAATTTTTGAAATAGTAGGATCATCTTTGTAATCAGTTTTTGCGTAATTTGGAATGAGTCCGCCCTGCCAGTCGTTTGCAACAATAATGTCTGGACGCCAGTCACCATATTTGCGAACAAATTCAAGAACTCCACGAGAAAGAAGAGCCCAACGTGCTGCATCGTCATCGTATCCATACACACTTCCTCTTTTTTCATAGTATTCCTGATTCTCAAGGAAATAGCTGATGACGCCGTTGTCATCAGTGTGTTCTCTTACATTACAAATGAGATCGTCCTTGCCATTATTCGGCACCGCTAGACCTTCTATGACATATTTTGTAGGAAATGCGTTTTTATCAATGGTCGCATATGAAGGAATAAAAACACGTGCATCGTGACCGATTTCACGAAGTGCTTTTGGAAGAGAGTAGAGTACTTCACCGAGTCCGCCTACTTTTACAAAAGGTACCGCTTCGGAGCCGACGAAAAGAATCTTAAGGTCTTTTTTTTGTGAAAATCTCATTGTTAGTTTATGTTCGTGAGTGAGTTAATATTGCCGACGTAGTTGTTGAGGAATGATGGTACGGCAAAAATAAGCCCGATCATTGGAAGTACAATGAGTGCAACGGTGATGATACCAGTCCATAGAAAATATTTTCGAGTTTTTTCAACAGAGACAAAAATTGCATCAACTTTTTTCTCAAGTTCGGAGAGTCTTTTTTCGACATCTGGATTCATGTCAAAAGTATAGCAAGAAAAGAAAAATATGAACAAACTGTTATAATCACGTTTGCATGGCGGATACAGACAATAAAAATAAAACAGATCAAGATCTTATTGCTGAATTCAGACAGGGAAATGAAGTGGCTTTTGATGTGCTTGTTGAAAGATATACAACTTCGCTCTACAACTTCATCTATTTCTTTCTCGGTGGTTCTGATGAAGCGGCTGATATTGTGCAGGAATCTTTCTATAAGATTTGGAAGAATTTTAAAAAGTACGACGATAAACATAATTTCAAAACATGGGCAATGAGCATTGCTCGAAATACTGCGATCGATTTTTTGCGTAAAAAGAAACCACTTCAGTTTTCATCTTTGGAAAGAGAGGACGATGATGTGCGATTTGAGGAGAAAATATCAGATGAAGAGCCACTCCCGCATGAAGTATTTGAGAAAAAAGAAATAGGGGAACTTATTGAAAAAGTAGTAAAAGAATTACCGGATCATTATCGAGCTGTCATGCTTCTTCGGTATAACGAAGATATGTCTTTTGAAGAGATTTCTGAAGCACTCGATAAGCCTCTTAACACAGTCAAAAGTCAGCACCGCCGAGCTCTCACGCTTCTTAGAAAAAAGTTAGAAGACCCCGGTTAGGCCTTTCTGTGCACCTTATTAGTAAATTTCACGTATATACAAACATCACCATGAAAGCAATTATGAAAGATAGCGATATGAAAAGAATATTCGAAATCCTCGCAGCGCACCCTATGAGCGAGGAGAAGAAAAGAGAGATCTGCACCGCAGTGCTTATGCGCCGCGTCAGTGCACTTAAGCGAAGACTCATTCTTCTTGCGGGTACAGCCGCGCTCTCAATGGCGTCTATCATCATGTCTGCATACTATGCATGGAAAAGCATGGTCTCCTCAGGTGTGTTTTCATATGTGTCGCTCGCTTTCTCGGATACGGGAACACTTCTTACATATTGGAAAGAGTTTGCGTTTACACTTCTTGAATCACTCCCGATGTTATCTGCCGCGGCTTTCTTGGGAGCCGTCGCTCTTTTTATCTGGTCGGGAACGAGAGTTATCCGCGACAGCAAAGTTCATTTTGTAGGAATGTCAGTAGTGTCATAAATTCAGAAATAATTTAAATATATGGATCTAAGCAAAATACACGAATCAAAAGCAGTACGAAGAATTGTTATAGGACTTGGTTCTCTTGTTCTTGTGATTATTGTTTTTCAGGCAGGAGAATTTGTCGGTTACCGGAAAGCAGAATATGCAAATAAATTTGGTGATAGTTTTCAGAGAAATTTTATTGGAGTGCGCCGCTCGTCTTCAAATGTTTTGTTTACTGATATGCCAGGCGGACACGGGGCTATTGGAAAAGTTGTAAGCGTGTCTCTTCCAACATTCGTTGTTGAAGGTCCGGATAATATTGAAAAGATTGTCATGATCGATGACGATACAGTTTTCAGAAGCTTTAGAAATGAAGCGTCAACGACAGACATCGCGCCAGACCAGTATGTTGTTGTTCTTGGAAACCCAGATGACGATGGAAAAATTGATGCAAAATTGGTGCGTCTTGTTCCGCCTCCACAAGGAGTTTCTACTTCGTATGCGACCGGGACACCACAAAGTAATTAAAAAAAATATATGCATATCTACTTCACAAAAATCAAAGCGTTTATTATTACTCACAAAATATGGTCAGCTGTGATCGCTATCGTTGTGATTTTTGCCGGAGTAAGTTTTTATAAAAAGGTGACTGCAGGAACTGTCACTCCAACATACGTGGTCTCTGCTGCAACAAAGGGAACAATCGTTTCGTCGGTGACAGGAAGTGGGCAGGTGTCGGCTTCAAATCAATTTTCTCTTCAGTCAAAAGCTTCAGGAAATATTACCTCAGTAAGTGCAAAAGTAGGGGATACATTAAAAGAAGGAGATCTCATTGCAACTGTTGATTCTACTGATGCTCTCTACGCACTTCAGTCGGCAGAACTTTCACTCAAAAAATTAGAGGAGCCAGCTGATCAGGCTTCTCTCATTTCTGCACAAAATTCTGTGCAGACAGCGCAAACTTCAAGTACTAAAGCATTTAGCTCTGGAGCAAGTGCTGTTGTTTCAACATTTCTTGATATGCCCTCTGTCATTTCAGGAATGGATGCAATTTTGTATCAACGGGGCGGATATCTTTATAACAATCAGAAAGTTGCTGGAGATCAGCTTGCTCTTAATCAGATTCAAAATGCTGGTACTGAGTACGATGCAGCCAAGAGACAATATGAAAGCGTGCTTCTCGATTATGAAAAATATTCTCTAAGCACTGCAAGCGGTGCTGAGATTTCAAGTATGCTTTCTGAAACATATCCGATGCTTCAAAATATGCTCAATGCCATTAAAGATACAAACAGTGCTGTTGAATATGTAAAGAATTCTACCCTTGATACATCATCTGCTGTTTCCTCTGCAGAAAGCAGTCTTTCATCTCTTATAAGTAAAGTCACATCTGATGCGAATGCTGTATCAAGTGCACAAAACGATATTATTTCATCTGATCAGAATATAAATCAGTCGCAGGCATCGCTTTCAAAAGTAATACAAGGAACCGATTCATTGGATATTCAGTCGAGCGAGCTCAATGTCGCACAGAAGAGAGAAGCATATAACGATACATTTATCCGCGCTCCATTTGATGGTGTTCTTGCGGCACTATCGGTGAAGAAAGGAGATCCTGTATCAAATGGAACAAGCATCGGTACATTTATCACACAAGATAAAGTTGCCGACATTACACTCAATGAAGTTGATGTTTCAAAAATAAAAGTAGGGGACAAAGCGACTCTTACATTTGATGCCATCGACGGACTTACAATTGCCGGCCAGGTGGCAGAAATAAATCTCGTCGGAACAGTATCTCAAGGTGTTGTGACATACGATGTAAAAATTGCATTTGCAACAGACGACAGCAGAGTTCTTCCAGGAATGTCCGTCTCTGCTGCAATCATTACTGACACCCATGCAGATGTTGTCGTTGTGCCAAGTTCTGCAGTAAAGACAAATGCAGCTGGCTCATATGTTGAAGAATTTAGTTCACCTCAAAGTACGAATATACAAGGATTTACAACAAGTGAAACTCCAAAGCAGGTTCCTGTTGAAGTTGGACTTTCAGATGATACAAATACTGAAATAATCTCAGGGGTAAATGAAGGAGATCAAGTTGTGATAAAGACAACATCTGCATCAAAGACAACAACATCTCAAACTCCTAGCATCTTAAACGCCGTCGGTGGACGAGCAGCAGGTGGTGCCGCAGGAGGAGCAAGGAATGTTCGTATAGGTGGTTAATATGATTGAAGTCAAAGACGTTACAAAAACCTATAACAAAGGAACGGATTACGAGTTTCAAGCACTTAAAGGAGTATCTTTTGATGTAAAAGATGGAGAATTTCTTGCGATCATGGGTCCGTCTGGATCTGGAAAATCGACCATGATGCATATTCTTGGTGCCCTCGACACGCCTTCATCAGGAAAATATTTGCTCGACAGCAAAGATGTGTCGAAGCTTCCTGACGACGAACTTGCAGATATTCGAAAAGATAAAATCGGTTTTGTCTTTCAAGCTTTCAATCTTTTGCCGCGCACTACAGTACTCCGCAATGTAATGCTTCCACTTATTTATGCTGGTGTACCGGAAAAGGAAAGAGAAGAGCGAGCGGCGGCGGCGCTTAAAGCTGCAGGGCTTAATGAAAGTCACTTCATGCATCTTTCAAATCAGCTTTCTGGAGGACAGATCCAGCGTGTGGCAATTGCTCGCGCTCTTGTGAACAATCCGACAATGATTCTTGCTGACGAACCAACGGGAAACTTGGATTCGAAAACTGGAGAGATAGTTCTTGGAACTTTTCAGAAACTCAATGAAGAGCATGGTCGTACTGTTGTTCTTATTACGCACGAGCAAGATGTCGCAGAGCATGCGGATCGAATTATTTTTATAAAAGACGGGGAGATTGTCAGTGATAAAAAAACACACGTGAAGAGAAAAGCTCGTCACGAAATCTCATAACACACTATGAACACATTCGATATTTTGCATGAGACATATTCTGCGCTTGCCGGGAACAAAGTCCGTAGCGGTCTTACGATGCTTGGAATTGTCATTGGTATAAGCTCCGTGATTGCGATGATTTCAATTGGTCAGGGAGCACAAGCTTCGATCCAAGCTTCGATTCAATCGATTGGTTCGAATCTTATTATGGTCATGCCTGGAGCACAAAGAAGTTTTGGTGGCGCTGCATCAGCAGGAAGAGGAAGTGCTCAAACGCTAACTGCTGAAGATGGTGAGGCAATTCAGACACAAATAGAGAATACTTCTGGTGTTGCGCTTGATGTGTCTGCACGCGAACAGGTGACAGCAAAAGGGACAAATACAAATACTTCTGTCATTGGAACAACTCCTTCATATACAACAGTAAGAAACGTTGAAGTCGATACGGGAAATTTCTTTTCCGATGCTCAAGTAGCTAGCGCTGCAAAAGTTGCGGTCGTTGGCCCTACTGTGCAAAGTGATCTTTTTGGTGAGGATGGTAATGCACTCGGGCAGACAATTCGCATCAAAGGAAATGAATTTAAAATAATTGGCGTGACAAAAAGTAAAGGAGGTTCTGGATTTTCAAATACAGACGATACTATTTATGTGCCGTATACATCCGCGCAAAGATATTTCACAGGAAATAAATATCTCACAGAGATCGATATTTCTGCGGCAAGTTCTGATGTTACAACGACAGTGCAAAATGATGTGACAACTCTGCTTCTTACAAGACACAATATTTCCGATCCGACTCAGGCAGATTTTAATACGCTCAATCAAGCAGATATCGTTGCGACCGCCTCGAGTGTTACAGGTACTTTCACGACTCTTCTTGCTGCGGTCGCGGGAATCTCACTTGTGGTGGGGGGAATTGGCATTATGAATATGATGCTTACTACTGTGACAGAACGCACACGTGAGATCGGGCTTCGCAAGGCAATCGGCGCAAAGAAAAAAGACATCAGCATACAGTTTCTTGTGGAGTCTGTGATGCTTACGGGTATTGGTGGACTTATCGGTGTCATGCTCGGAGTGGGAATTGCAGTCGGTGTTTCGTATTTTGGAATTTTGCAGGCGCAGGTATCGATTATGTCGATCGTTTTAGCGTTCGGCGTATCTGCTGCGATCGGAATTATCTTTGGATATTATCCAGCACGACGAGCGGCAGGACTGAATCCAATTGAGGCGCTCCGATACGAGTAAGTATGTGAATAAAAGTTATTAATTAATAAGTTATATGAATATACATAAAAAGAATAAAATAATTTTGTTTGTCGTTGTGGCGATCATTGCTGCGCTATGTTTCTGGGCTGGCTATGCATCTGGTAAAAAGGGAACAGCTTCAGGAGCGGCTGGGCAATTTGCCGGACAATTTGGTGGTGGCACATTTGCACGAGGCGCAAATGCACGACGCGGAGGTGCAGGAGCGGCCGGCGGATTTACAGTTGGAAATGTTGTGTCATCTGACAGCCAAAGCGTGACTATTCAGACACAGGATGGAAGCTCGAAAGTGATTCTTCTTGCACCATCAACACAAGTACAAAAAACAGTACCAGGAAATCTCTCAGATGTGAGTGCCGGAGAGAGTGTTATGATCTCGGGACAGACAAATGGCGATGGTTCAATCACAGCGTCATCAATTCAGATTAGACCAGAAAGTAGAGGAGCTGCTACAACAACTGCTCAAACATTAAATCAATAATAGAAAATCCCGCACTCGCTGCGGGATTTTTGTTACAATAGATATATGAATTATTTTGATGCAACAATTTTAGGTATCGTTGAAGGTATTACAGAGTTTCTTCCTATCTCTTCAACAGGACATATGATCCTTACATCGGCGCTTCTTCATATTCCAGATTCTGATTTTCTCAAAAGCTTTGAGATCATCATCCAGCTTGGAGCAATTCTTGCTGCGGTAATTCTTTACGCGAAAACTCTCGTCAAAAACATTGAGCTTTCAAAAAAAGTTTTGGTTGCATTTTTGCCGACAGCAGTCATCGGTCTTACGGTATATAAGATCGTGAAATCACTTCTTGGAAGCAATGCTGTCGTCGTTGCTGCGCTTTTCCTTGGAGGTATCGTAATTCTTCTTTTCGCCAGATGGGAGAAGAAGCAGACAGAAAAAATTCGAGTAGAAAATTTCTCTGACATTTCTTATAAAAAATCTTTCTTTGTTGGTCTCTATCAATCGATTGCTCTTATTCCTGGCGTGTCTCGCTCCGCAGCGACAATTATCGGTGGGAGACTCATGGGAATCTCTCGAAAGGAGATCGTTGAATTTTCTTTCATGCTCGCTATTCCTACAATGATCGCAGCATCAGGGCTCGATATTCTTAAAAATTACAAAACCATTCTTGCGGGAAATTTCGGAATTCTTATCTGGGGATTTCTTGTATCATTTGTCGTTGCATACTTTGCGATCAGAACTTTCCTTGGCTATATTCAAAAACACAGCTTCGCGGTCTTCGGTTGGTACCGCATCATCATTTCTATCGTCGCTTTTTTCTTCCTTCTATAAATTCTTGACAAAAATCGGGAAGAGAATACCATTTACGCAAATGACACGAAAAGCTAACACATTCGCATATTTCTTCTTTACAATGACCTTGAAGGTCTAGCTTTTCTCTTATGAAGAGCCGGCCTTCAGGGCCGGCTCTTTTGTTTTTCGGAATGCGCACTTCAATGTAGGAGAGCGCATGTCGGAGAATAATTATGAAACCAAAGTTCTTTCTAGTTGTAGGTGCATCTAATCCTGCGCAGATTCAAGATATTCGCAAGCAGTGCGTGTTCTCCCTTCAAAAGGGACTGGTGCAACTTGTGGTCATCTCTACGAGCAAACCTTTCGAGAAGAATGATATTCCTCTCGGTATTCTCGTGGCGGTAAAGGAAAACGAGTCGCGTGAAGATGGTACGCACGACTGCGTTCATTTTAGGTCGCGTAATATGCTCATGATGACCGAGGGCCCAGTGTTTCTGTCTGTCGGGTATATCTACAGTGCTACCGTTCCGACTCTGCAACCTCTCTTCGAGCGTTGCAGACGCGGTGAGATTGAAGCCATCGATCTCCATGATGCATCCTCCACGACCATAGCTTGCGCCGCAAGAGAGCTAACGGAAATCGCAGAAGCTCAGCTTGCAGCGGTGAAATAAGGCAATTTCGGTTGCCAATTTTTATGCGACATACAGTTATGATTTTGTTGCAATTGAAATGTTCTTTTTATGAAAATACCAAATGAAGTTTTGATTCTAGGCTACGGTCAGGAAGGAAAATGGTGGATGAGATTTTTCACCGAGCTTGGTGTGCCAACGAAGACATACGAGGACCCAGATGATGCTTGGTGGTATGTACCAAAGGCAGAAGTGATCCTTGTCGCTGTGCCGATATCGGCACTCGACTCTGTTGGTGAGAAGTTGGTCCGGCTCGCACGAAAAGACGCGCTTACTATAAGCGCATGCGGCTTGATGCAAAATCTAGAGGAAGCCCTCGCTCCTTTCGAAGGAGAAATTGTTTTTGTTCATCGTCTTATTGGCACACATGTCAAAAGCATGAATGGATACAGTATGGCGGTTAATTATCATCGCCTGACGGTGTCGCACTACTGGTGTGAAATGCTTCTTCGGGCGAGCGGGGCGACTATTGTGCCGATGGGGAGCGCGGAACACGATGATACGGTGGGGTTTGTCCAAGCTCTGATTCGTGTTCAGTCTCTTGCTTTTGGAACTCTTGTCCTGGAGTCTGGGCTTCCGGTGGAGAAATTCACGAACGGACCATTCCTTGGGATGATGTCTGTTCTGGCACGAGTTCTTGATCTCGGACATCTGCTTTCAAGTGATATGGTTTTCTACAACCGTCACTCACATAAATGGGCACATAGGCTTGTCGATCTTGTGATTGATTTTTCGCATGACCAAATTCTTTTCGATGAGGTTCAAGCAAAACTCGCCAACTTACTTGGCGATGAAAAGATCAAAGCAGGATCAAAAGCTCTTTCGGCGATTACACCTTGGTGGTAAAGGCGACATGGTCGCCTATTTTTTTTATTTGTGCTAATGTGTTTTTTATGACAAAAATTCTTGACGGAAAAAAACTTGGAAAGAAAATCGCAGCGAAATTAAAAAAAGAAATTTCGAACCTCTCAACTTCACCGATGCTTGCCATCATCCAGGTAGGGGATGTAGCACAGTCGTCTGCGTATATTGATCGAAAGAAAAAATTTGCAGCAGAGATCGGGGCGAAAGTGCATCACATTATTTTGCCACTTGATATTGCAGAGAAAGATATTCTCGATCTCATTAAAGAATTGAACGAAAGAACAGATATTCACGGCATTATCGTACAACTCCCCATCCCAAAGCATCTCGATCGTTTCGCTATTATGGAAGCAATTTCACCTTCAAAAGATGTCGATGGTCTGACATCACGAAATGCAGGTCTTATCTATGAAAGAGCATTTGGCGGAGCGGATCCAAAAAATGTTCCAGCAGGACTTATTCCAGCAACTGCAAAAGGAATCATTTCACTCCTTAAAGAAAATAAAATTGCGCTTTCAGGTAAAAAAGTTTTGGTCATTGGCCGTTCACTTCTTGTTGGAAAACCTGTGGCAATGCTTTGCCTTCGTGAGAATGCGACGGTAACTATCGCTCACAGCAAAACAAAAGATCTCGATAAGGTCTGTAAAGAAAACGACATTATTATTGTTGCTGCTGGAAAAGCAGGGCTTATCGGAAAAAAAGCTCTTACAAAAAAACATATTGTTATTGATGTTGGTACAAATACACCTTCTAAAAAAACATTGGAGGAAATCGGAGCTAAAAAGCTTGTAGGGGACGTAAATTTTAAAGAAGCAGCGAAGCTCGTTGCTGCTATTTCGCCGGTGCCAGGTGGTATTGGGCCTATGACTGTAGCCTCACTTTTCGAAAATCTCGTAGAAGCATACAAAAGAGGAAAGTAGTATAATTCTCTATACCCTTACACCTGCAATACATGGCGGAAGTCGAAGGGTGGCTTATAGAATAATTTAAAATAAATATATGATAGAAGCGCCAGAAATGGGTTCTGAGAAAAAAGAGAATGGGACGAATGTTGATGGATACATTCATACTATTAATGGATTTCTTGAGAACGATCATCTTGAGGGAGCTGAATTGGAGGCGGCTATTGATATGGTTGGACACTTCCGACAAATTCCTGAAGAAGATTTCGAAACACCAGAACTTAAAAGCAGACTGGATACTGCAATCAACTCATTCGACAATTGGGTCTTTGCACACAAATAGACATTATTAATTAATAGATTATATATGGACATAAACATTACATCATCAAAGAAAATCCATAATGCACTTCTTGCAGTGCTTGTGGTTCTCGCAGTTTTTATTTTTGTAAAAATATTTACAGATATAAAAGCCGTGTCTGCATTAAGAGATTCAACTCCTGGAAACACAATTACAGTTTCAGGTGAAGGAGATGTGTCTGCGGTTGCTGACATTTCTACATTTAGCTTCTCAGTCGATGAAAGCGGTACGACTGTAACAGACGCACAGGAGAAAGCGACAAACAAAAATAATCAGGCGATCGCAATTTTGAAGAAAGCAGGAGTTGAGGACAAAGATATTCAAACAGCGGGGTATAGCGTGAATCCTAAATATGATTACTCACAGTCAGGTACAGTTGCTTGTCCTGCATATGGTTGCCCACCAAATGGCAATCCAAAAATCGTTGGCTATGAAGTGACACAATCTGTCACAGTAAAAGTTCGAGATACTGATAAGGCTGGTTCACTTCTTACACAGATTGGAGCTGTTGGTGTTTCAAACATCAGCGGACTCTCATTCACTTTCGATGATCCTTCAGTGCTCCAAGATCAGGCAAGATCAAAGGCAATCGATGACGCAAAAGCAAAAGCAAAGGAGCTCGCGAAAGAACTTGGAGTCTCTCTTGCAGGTGTAACATCATTCTCTGAAAACGGAGGTCCGACACCGATCTACTATGCTATGGAATCAAAAGCTATGGGTATTGGCGGAGGACCAGCAACTCCACCAACTCCAGATATTGAGAAAGGGGAGAACAAGATCACATCAAATGTAACGGTGACATATCGTATTCGATAAGCTAAAAATAGTCTGAAATAGACTAAAAAGCCCCGCATACCGTCAGGTGTGCGGGGCTTTTCCTATACAAAATGAGGAGGTGAGATGCATTGACAGGAAACGTCCAAAGAGGTATTATATGAATATACCCCTCAGGGGTTTTTTAGTATACGAATATGAAAATCACAGAATATTTAAAAGAAGTTCGCGCGGAAATTGCACACGTTAGTTTCCCAACACGACATCAAACAACGCTTTTCACAGCGCTTGTTATTATCATTTCTCTCGCTGTTGCGGCATACCTCGGTCTTTTCGATTATCTTTTCCGCCTCGGCATTGAGCGAATTTTTAATCTCTAAAAATTATGTCAAAACAAGCAGAAGGTGAACGAAATTGGTACGCGATCCATACTTATGCAGGGTATGAGAACGCAGTAGCCCGAAATCTCAAGCAGCGTATTGAGTCTCTTGGTATGGAGGACAAGATTTTTAATGTACTTGTTCCAACAGAAAAGAAGATCAAGATGAAGGGAACAAAGCGAGTAGAGGAAGAGGAAAAGATCTATCCTGGATACATTCTTGTAGATATGGTTGTAACTGATGACTCATGGTACGTTGTGCGAAACACTCCACGCGTAACCGGATTCGTAGGTTCTGGAGTATACCCTGTACCTCTTGAAAAAACTGAAGTTGATGAACTCTTCCGCCGAATGAATTCTGGAACTCCAAAGCACAACATTGATCTTGATGTTGATGATATTGTCACAATTGCTGACGGTCCATTCAAAGATTTGGAAGGAAAGGTAGCTGAAGTCGACGAAGAAAGAGGAAAGATTAAGGTACTTGTTTCAATGTTCGGACGAGAGACTCCAGTAGAGCTCGACTTCTTGCAGGTACGAAAGATTTAAGATAGATTACAAACGCTTTTAGTGCCTCGCAGTAAGAATTCTGGAGGGCTTCTCTCTAAAGGCCATAGAATAAAACAAAAAAATGGCAAAGAAAATCGTAAAACAACTCAAACTCATGATCCCGGGAGGGAAGGCTGTTCCTGGTCAGCAGCTCGGTCCTGCGCTTGGAGGTGCGGGTATTAACATCGGTGAATTCGTAAAACGATTCAACGACGAAACAAAAGAGCGAGTAGGAGAGACTGTTCCTACAGTAGTGAATGTCTTCGATGACAGAAGCTACGCTATGGTCTACAAGACAGAACCTGCAAGCCAGATGGTTCTCAAGGCTATCAAAGGTGAGAAAGGATCTGGAGAGCCAAACAAGAAGAAGATCGGAAAGATCACAAAGGCTCAAGTCAAAGAGATCGCAGAAAAGAAAATGGTAGACCTTAATGCAAAAGATCTCGAAGGTGCAATTCGCATTATCGAAGGTACATGTAGGTCAATGGGCGTCGAAGTGAAGTAATAAACTTCGACGAGCCGGAAGCCGACGGGCTGAGGCGAGCCTGCGCAATTTTTCAACAGAAAAATATGCGTGGGTCGAAGTGAAGTAATAAACTCAAAACAAAAGCCGTGCTCCATACACTTAAAGTGGGCGCGGCTTTTGTTTTTCCTAAATCAGTGTATAAATAAACACATGATTAGTTCCTCTCACATTATGGCGCATATTTTGCGTGCACTTGGCTGGCCACTTCTTGTGCTAGGTTTCATTGCCTTTGCTGGCGGGTGCGACTGGCTCTGGGAGCAAAAATCGGCCGACTGGTTCTTGTGGGGCATTGTCGCCATGGCTGTAGGCTTCCAGTTTATTCTGATTGCCTGGAACTTGCGCCGCAACTTCTACCGCTTCATTCCTTGATGCCGCTCTCGCGGCTATTTTTTTATGTGGATAAACTTCTTTGACTAAAGTCTGCTGTTGAGCTTTAATACTCCCCAATACCCAATATGTTCCGCCCAAGAACTGTCCTTTATGTCATAAGTGGTGTACTGGCACTCGCTGCCGTTACAATCGTCGTCGAAGCACACAGACCGGATGGCTTTCCATTAGCTACGTCCGAATGGTTCGGTCCGTGTTTCCTTGGCTGCTTAGCCACTTGTTTTGCAGGTCGTTTCGTTACTCGCTCCTAATGTAAGGAGCGAATTTTTATTTTTATTTTTTTCCTGTGCTTCCGAATCCTCCGGTGCCACGGCTAGAATCAGAAAGTTCGTCGACCTCTTCAAGCTCTGCAATTGCGACAGGGAAAATCACAAGTTGGCCGACTTTGTCACCTTTTTCAATCGTATATTCTTTATCACTTAGATTCACTAAATGCACATTGTATTCGCCTCTATATCCTGCATCAAAAACTCCTCCCATGGTGTGAAGGCCGGCTTTCGATATTGAGGATTTATCTTTCACGATTGCTGCAAAGCCAGTAGGGAATTCAAGGGCAAAGCCATTCCAAATACGCACGTGTTCGCCAGGTTTTACAGTCATACCTTCTAAGGCATACATATCAAGGCCGACATCACCAGGGTGGGCGTAGGAAGGAAGTTTCGCCTCAGGATTCATTCTTTTGATTTTTATTTTCATCGGTGTCATATTATATAGCGCATTATAACAGGGCAATAATTATGAGAGAAACAAACAAAAAAATTGGTGCACTTCCAAGCCAGCTTATCGAAGCCCTTATAGACGCAGGTTCAATCCAGAACGCCAAAGAAGGAAACGTAAAGCCGTCATCTCTCGATCTTACACTTTCGACAGAGTGCTACGAAGTAGAAGGAATCTTTCTTCCTGATGCAGGTGAGAAAATAAAAAATCTTCTTTCGCGTATACGACACAAAAAACATTCTATTGATAAGCCAATGCTTAAAAATAAAGTGTACATGGTGCGTCTCAGTGAGACTTTGAAGCTTCCAAAATCTGTCTATGCATTCTGCAATCCTAAATCAACATCAGGCCGCATCGATGTGCATGTGAGACTTCTCGCTGACGGCATTCCTCGTTACGATTCTGTTTTTCCGGGAGGATTTTCTGGAGAGCTTTGGGTGTCGATTGCTCCAAAAACGTTCAATATAAAAGTGTACGAGGGGCTAAGCTTCAATCAGCTCCGCTTCTTTAATGCTGACACTCGTCTCGGAGATCTCGAGCTCGAACTCATTCATAAAAAATATAAGCTCGCATATGATCTCAATGGAAAGCTTTTGAGTAATCTCGATTCACTCATGCGTGACCATGATGGCTCACTTCTTCTTACTATCGATCTCGCACAGAAAACTTTGGGATACGAATCAAAAGATACAGACAAAGTTCTCGATCTTTCAAAAATAAATCATTACGACTGGAGAGAATTTTTTTCACCAATCAAAAAGAATGGTAAATATGTGTATCTCAAACGAAATCACTTCTATATTCTCTCAACAGCAGAGTCGATCCGTATTCCTCCAATGTTTGCATGCGAAATGGCATCGATGGATGATCGAAGCGGAGATTTCAGATCACACTATGCAGGATTTCTTGATCCAGGATGGGGCTGGGGCAAAAATGGTGAAGGAAAGGGAAGACCGTTCACTCTTGAAGTAAGGCCTTTCGAAGATCTTGTTGTTCGGGACTGTCAGCCGATCGCTAAAATAAAATTCGAGCGCCTTGCTGAGGAGCCCGATCAAATCTACGACGCCATTTCTTCAAACTATCTCGTGCAGACAGGACCGAAGCTTGCGAAGCACTTCAAATAATTTAACTAAAGTTTATTTTAAAACTTTGTATTCAAGGAATATTGTTCCTGTGTCTGTTTTTCTTTCTGCTACAAGTTCGAGCTTTGTATCAAGCGGTTTATTAAAAAGCTTTATGCCGTTTCCAAAAATGACTGGCTCGATGGTGAGATAAAGTGTGTCGACAACTCCTGCTTCCATAAAAAGTGTATAGATTGCAGATCCACCGCAAATTGCTACTTCGCTCATTCCGCGTTCCTCAAGGGAAGCAATAAGTTCTTTCGGTGAGAGATCTGTCGTTTCTGTGCCTTCAAATGTTTTCCCTGATTTTGAATAGATAATATTCAAACGGTCTTTGAGTGGCCGTCCGAAAGTTTCAAATGTTGTAGAACCCATAACAACAACACCGGCTCTTTTAGTAAGTTCTACAAAATGTTTCTTATCTTCTGCGCTGTTCCACGCAGTTGATACTTGGTTTTTGTCTTTTGCGATGAATCCATCCGCAGTAATTGCAGCAATGAGAAATACTTTCATATGTTTAGACAGCTATAGGTGCTTTAATCGCAGGATGCGGATCGTAGCCAACAACTTCAAAATCTTCGAATTTAAAATCAAAGATATTTTTGACGTTTGGATTTATTTTAATTGTCGGCGCCTCTTTTGGTTCGCGCCCAAGCTGCTCATCAACTTGTTCAAGATGGTTGAGATAGATATGGGTGTCCGCGCCAGTCCAGATAAATTCTCCTGGTTCGAGTCCTGCGACTTGTGCCATCATCATCGTAAGAAGGGAATATGAGGCAATGTTGAAAGGAATACCAAGGAAGAAGTCCGCACTTCTTTGATAGAGTTGGCAAGACAGTTTTCCATTCATTACGTGGAATTGGAAAAGGGAATGACAAGGAGGCGGAGCGTGGTTGTGATCATGGATAAGATCAAATATCTCTCCTACGTTCCATCCTGACACGATGATGCGGCGAGAAGAAGGATCGTTTTTGAGCATATCAACGACATTCTGAATCTGATCAATTGATTGTCCTTTTGGAGTTTCCCATTGGCGCCACTGCTTTCCATAAATCGGACCAAGCTCTCCCCATGCTGCAGCGAATTCGTCGCTCGTTTTTATTTGATCAACAAACCAATTCAATTTTTCTGTCCATTCAGGAGAGTAACGGGGGAGTGTTTTCGTAAGATTGTTTTTTTCCAAATATACCTGGTATGCCCATTCATTCCAGATTTTTACGTCGTTTCGTACGAGGTATTTTATATTCGTATCACCTGTGAGAAACCATAGGAGTTCGTGAATGATTCCTCTCATGAAAACTTTTTTTGTTGTAAGAAGAGGAAAGCCTTTTGAAAGATCGAATCGCATTTGGCTGCCAAAAATACTCCTTGTTCCGACACCTGTGCGTTCGCTTCTATCTGTGCCATGCTCTTTGATGTGGCGTAAAAGCTTTAGATATTCCTCATCGTGTGGGTTTTTCATAGCCTTATTGTACCCACTATCCTGGATTTCTCAACAGGGCTATTTGAGGTATTATTGGTGTATTAAAATCCTATGATCTAAGCAGCAAAAAACAGCATAGTTGTACGAATTAAAGGCTAATTTCATATACCCATGAAAGACAAAAAAATCGAATCACTTATAAAGCAGGAGAAGGCTCGCCAGAAAAAAGTAATCAATCTCATCGCTTCAGAAAATTACGTCTCACAAGATGTTTTGAAAGCGCTCGGCTCAGAACTTACAAACAAATATGCAGAAGGATATTCAGCTCATCGTTATTACGGTGGAAATGAGTTTTCAGACAAGATAGAGAATCTTGCAAAAGAAAGAGCGCTGAAGCTTTTTGGTCTCAAAGACAAAGAGTGGGCTGTGAATGTTCAAGGTCTTTCAGGTTCTCCTGCAAATCTTGCTGTGTATCTCGCCCTCGTGCCGCTTGGAGGAAAAATTATGGGAATGAATCTTACTGATGGAGGACATCTCACTCATGGACACAAAGTATCAATGACAGGAAAGGCATGGATCCAGGTGCCGTATGGAGTTGATCCAAAGACTGAGATGATTGATTACACAGCTCTCAAGGAATTAGCAATAAAAGAAAAACCTCAGATCATTGTTGCAGGTTTTACTGCGTACCCTCGCGTTGTTGATTTCAAAAAATTCAGAGAAATTGCAGATGCGTGTGGTGCGCTTCTTATGGTGGACATGTCACACTTTGCAGGACTTGTTGCGGCGAAAGAATATCCGTCACCATTTGCGTATGCTGATGTTGTGACACATACAGTACATAAGACTCTTCGTGGTCCACGAGCTGCAATCATTTATGCGAAAAAAGATTCGAGGGAGCTCGACAAAAAAATTGATAAAGCTGTTTTTCCAGGACTCCAGGGTGGACCTCATCTCAATCAGATCGCAGCTGTCGCTGTTACTTTGGCAGAAGCTGCTACTCCAGCATTTAAAAAATACGCAAAGCAAATAATTAAAAATGCTGAAGTCTTCGCAAAAGAACTTGCAAAACTTGGTTGGAGAATTGTGTCAGGTGGAACAGACTCACACCTTATCCTTGTCGACACATGGATGGATGGAAAGGGAATTGGCGGAAAGGAAGCAAGTGATCGTTTGGAGAAGGCTGGCATCATCGTCAACAAGAATACTATTCCAGGAGAAAAGAGAAGTCCTGTTGATCCGTCTGGAATTCGTCTTGGTACTGCCGCAGAAACTACTCGTGGTAAGAAAGAAAAAGACTTCAAAAAGATCGCAGAGAAAATTGATAAAGTTCTCCGAGGGAAATAATTTGCTGAGATACTGTTTTGGTGTATAACAGTATCTAATGAAACGACGTTCTCTTCCGCAAGGTGGCGTGATTGAGCTTGATCCGCATGCAGACGAACATGCAGATGCCGACAATGGTGATTTAGATCGTGCTCGACTTCATGTGCGTCCGGGTATGCACCTTTCTTTTTCCTCGAGAAAAAAAATTCAATACGAAAATTCCCCTTGTTCGTCGCAAGGGAAAGATGATGTAGCTCTGAGAGATCAGAGCTAATTTTTTCCACCGTTTCTGCGTGACAAAAAATATTTTAGTGCTAATATATTTTTTCAATGATACCTACCGCAATTCCCGCATCGTTCCGTCATGGTCGCACAGCTCCTTCCCAGTCCTTTGGTTCGCAGCGCGCGCGTTATCGCTCGCTTCGTGTCGTTCCGTGTCGTCCTCGGATCGGTTGCCGGTTTACCGGTACTTGCGTGGTGTAGCATCACGTAGTTCCTCCCCATAATCTGCCAGAATATTCTGGCAATTTTTTTTTGTCTTAAAAATACGCTAAGATAAACCCATGAAATCAAACAGAAAAGGACGATTTGTTGTGATTGAAGGCACTGATGGATCTGGAAAGGGCACACAGGTTGCACTTCTTGCAGAAAGGCTCAAAAAAGAAAAAAGAAAATTTGAGATTACAGATTTTCCTCAATACGGAAAACCCTCTGCTTATTTTGTAGAGAAATATCTTCGTGGTGAATTCGGTACCGCAGAAGAAGTTGGCCCTTATCAAGGTTCATATTTTTATGCGCTTGATCGATTTGATAAATCGAAGGAGATGAAGAAGTGGCTTGAGAAAGGGACTCATATCATAAGCAATCGTTACACCACTTCAAACATGGGGCACCAGGGAAGCAAGATTACGAACACAAAAAAACTCGATACATACCTTAACTGGCTCGTTGATCTCGAGTATAAAACTTTAGGAAATCCTGTACCTGATAAAGTTATTTTTCTTTATGTACCTCCAGAAGTAGGACAGAAGCTTGTGGGTGAGAAGGCTGCGAGAGCTTACACAAAAGGAAAGAAAAGAGACATGCACGAAGGTGATATAAAACATCTCCGCGCTGCATCAAAGGCTTACCTTTATATTGCAAAGAAATTCAACTGGGCTATTATCGACTGTGCTCCAAAAGGAGAACTTCTTTCAAGGGAAGAGATTCATGAGATGATATGGAAGAAAGCAAAAGATATTCTTAAATAATGACAGAAAAACTAACAAAAATAATCACTGATGCTGCGCTTGCAGCAGGGCTCACACCAAAGGAAATTCACCTCGAACATCCTGATGATATTTCTCATGGAGATTATTCGACAAATATTGCGCTGGCTCTTGCAAAAGAAGCAAAAGAAAATCCACGAGCACTTGCCGAAAAGATCGTAGAGGAAATCAGAAAAAATTTGTCCTCGGATATTTTGAAAGTTGAAGTCGCTGGTGCGGGATTCATTAATTTCTATCTCTCAAAAGAATTTTTTGCAAAAGAAATTTCAGAGATTGTTTCCAAAAAAGAGAATTATGTAAAAGGTAATGCCCTTAAAGGGAAGGAGGCGCTTTTTGAATATACAGATCCAAATCCATTCAAACCATTCCATATTGGACACTTAATGAGCAACTCTATCGGTGAAGCACTTTCGCGTCTTGCTGAAAATCAGGGAGCTCAAGTAAAGAGAATGACATATGGCGGAGATGTTGGTCTTCATGTGGCAAAAGAGATTTACGGTATGACAAAACTCAAAGAGGGTTTCCCAGAAAACGGAGATTCACTCACCGATAAAACAAAATTCCTTGGTGATGCATATGTTCTTGGTAATCGTGCATACGAAGAAGATCCAAATGCTGCAAATGAAATAAAAGAACTCAATAAAAAAATATTTGAAATGGTAGAAGCAGGATCTGCAGATGATGACGACCTTCGTGTGTACTGGGAGAAAGGAAAGACATGGAGCGTTGAGCATTTTGAAGAGATATATAAAAAACTTGGATCGCATTTCAATAATTATATTTTTGAAAGCGAAGTGTCTGATGAAGGAAAGAAAATCGTAAAAGAAAATATTGGAAAAGTGTTTGAGGAAAGTGAAGGTGCGATAATTTTTAAAGGAGAAGATCATGGACTTCACACAAGAGTATTTCTCACATCTGAGGGTTTGCCTCCATACGAAGCAAAAGAGCTTGGTCTTTTTGAAAAGAAAAATGAACTCTATCCAAAGCACGATGTCTCAGTGGTTGTGACTGCAAGCGAGCAGAATGATTATTTTCGTGTCATCACTCGTGTCGTTTCACTTCTTTTTCCAAAACAAGCAGAGAAACTAAAACATATTTCACACGGCATGATGCGTTTTGCGGAAGGTAAGATGAGTTCTCGAAAGGGAAATGTTATCACGGGTGAATCGCTTCTTTCTGAAACAGAGGTTGATGCGGCGGCAAAGATCGCCGAGAGAGAACTTACTGATGTAGAGAAAAAGGAAATTACTTCTGCTGTTGCAGTTGCTGCGATCAAGTATTCGATCCTTCGCCAGTCTCCTGGAAAAGATATTATCTTTGACCCAGAAAAATCACTTTCATTTGAAGGAGACTCAGGTCCTTATCTTCAGTATGCTCTCGTACGCGCGTATTCTTTGCTTTCAAAAGGAAAGGAGATTCACATCGGTATGGACGCGCCAAAAGAATGGCAGACTACATATATTGAGAAAATGCTTTCACGTGCACATGAAATTTTCTTGAGAGCGTGGACAGAGCTTTCACCACAGATTCTCGCGGGATATCTTATGGATTTATCAGGAGCATTCAATACATTTTACGGAGAAGGAAAGATCGTCGATGAAAACGATACTGTAACTTCAGGCTATAAGCTTGCGATTACTGAAGCATTTTCGGCTGTCCTTGCTGCCGGACTTTCCACACTTGGCATTACTCCACTTAGGAAAATGTAAAAAAGTAGTGGTAGAATATAGCCACTTATAAGAAAGCCTTTGGGCAATTAAAAAATAAAGCATGATCAAAAAATTTCATTCATGGGTGTCACACAGAAGCTTCGGACTTTTTGTCCTAAGGCTTGTGGCTGGTTTCGTGTTCATCTCACACGGTACTGATACTCTTCTCAATATTCCAGAAGCGACTCAGTTCTTCGCTCAGATTCACCTAGCACCTTTCTTCGTCTATCTCGTCGGATGGTCTCAGGTAGTCTTCGGTGCACTTCTCGTGCTTGGACTCTTTACTCGCATTGCGGCAATTCCACTTCTCATTATTGCTCTCATGGCGATTATTCTCGTGAAAGGACCATTTACGTTGAGTGCTATCGCAGGTTTCAATCCAGCGGTGCTCACTCCATGGTTTAAGATTCGCGCAGTGTTTGCGCAGTCTGAAGGAGAGATCTCTCTTATTGCAATGTGTCTTGCTCTCATTACTATGGGTTCAGGATGCTGGTCACTTGCTCGCTTCTGCCGATGTAAATGCCACAAAAATGGAGGAGAGCGATGTGGTGTATGCCACGTCATTGGTTGCGATGATTGCGGAGGATGTGATACCTGCTCTGTCTCTCACACTCACCACTCTCACGAAGGACACACTCACGCATAAATATTTTTGAAAGCCGCGCCTCCTTCGGAGACGCGGCTTTTTTGCTGCTTATTTTAACGCTTTATTTTTTCCCCGAAATCTTGTAATCTACCTGCACATGAATACGCATACGATCATACTCTTCTATAAATACACCAACATTGCAGAGCCAGAGAAGCTTTCGACGTGGAATAAGAAAATTGGCGCGGAACTCGGCCTCACTGGTCGCGTTATCGTTGCACAAGAGGGAATCAATGCAACGCTTGAGGGTACAAATGAAAATATCGCGAAATATATTGAAGAGCTTCGGAAGATCGAGGGTTTTGCAGACGTGCAGATAAAAGATAGTGTCGGTACTGGAAATGCTTTCCCCCGCCTTCGCGTGCGTGTGCGCCCAGAGATCGTATCGCTTCATCTAGGAGAAGATGATCTCGATCCAAACGAGATCACGGGAGTTCATCTCAAGCCCGAAGAACTTAAAGAGTGGTACAAGAAAAATGAAGACTTCGTCGTCGTTGATATGCGAAACGATTACGAGTTTGCTGTAGGACGATTTAAAAATTCCATCAATCCTGATCTTGAAAATTTTCGAGATCTTCCAAAGCAGCTCGATAAACTTTCTAATATAAAAAATAAAAAAATCCTCACAGTCTGTACGGGAGGAGTGCGCTGCGAAAAAGCATCTGGGTATCTTAAGAAAAAAGGGTTTGAGAATGTGTACCAGCTCGACGGTGGAATGCACAAATACATGGAAAAATTTCCAGGAGAAGATTTTCTTGGAACACTCTACACTTTCGACAATCGAGTGGTGATGGATTTTGGCGGAGATAAAAACGGAAAAAGGGAAGTCATCGGCCGCTGTCAGAATTGTAACGATGCATGCGAGACTTTCTCACACTGCGGACGAAATAGTTGCCATAAACATTTGGTTGTCTGCCGTGACTGTCTCGAAAAACACGGCCGTATTTTCTGTACGGCAAAATGCAAAGTAAAATATTTTATTGATCGAATTCGAGGAAAGAAATCTGTGGCAGTGAAAATTGAGAACTAGTGTTTAATGCCGTCGTTTCTTCTTTTGATCTCTTCTTCACTAAACCCTTGTTTTCGTAACTGCTCGTCTGTATAGCCTAAAGGCGGTGTACGAAGATTTTGTTTTCGCGAGAGCGAGATATCTTCTTTTGAGTATCCAAGCTTGAGAAGTTGTTCGTCTGAATATCCGAGAGGAAGGTCGACATGCTTTTCTTTTTTCTTATCTGCTGCCTCTGCGGTTCCTCCGAGTCCTGCAAGAACAGCAATAGATGCCATACCAAACTTCTTAAGAAATGATCTTCTGCTTACGTCCGGAGATTCAGCATTTTCTTCTTTCATCTCAATCTCTTCTTCGCTTGGCGAATTTTCAAATGGATTTTCGATACTCATATATTTTCTACATATTAACTATTTAATTGTACACCCAAAATATGGGAGAGAAGGTATATAAAAGAGAACGCCCGCTTT
>JARIGV010000028.1 GCA_029288615.1 Candidatus Tayloriibacteriota bacterium | reverse complement strand
CGGCGAACAAACTATCCGTGACTACTCAATTAATTCGGTCTGTCATATAACCTCTTCTATTCAGTCTCATTTGTATACATATGAATAATTTTAGAGAAGAAAAAACAACTATGTACCACGAAGAAAAGGAAACTCTTTTTTTGTCGCGTACATGGACAATGGGAATACTCATTGCGATTATGGCTCTTGCCACATTTCTTGCTTTCTTTCATATAGGCAAGCTTTCTTTTTGGAGTGATGAACTCTCGACAATCCTTTTCACTAAAAATTCTCTTTTCGGAATGTTTGGAATGATTTGGCCACAGGAGATGAACATGAGTCTTTATTACCTCATTATAAATTTATGGATGCATCTTACTTCGGTGCAATGGGAAGGGTCTCTTCGTTCTGTTTCTGCTCTATTTTATATTTTTGAAATTCTTGCTGTATTTTTCCTCGGACGAACAATCGTCACGGAGAAACAAACTGGGAATATCATTGGCTTAATATCGGCATTTCTTATTGCAATAAATGCTTATGCTGTTCAATATGCAAATGATCTTCGTTCGTATAGTCTCATTATTTTGTTGGCGACACTCGCTACTTTTTTCTTGGTTCGTGCACTACAAACATCGAATAAAAAATATTGGACTCGATTTGTAATAACAAGTGTGGCAGCAATGTATACACATTATTTCGTTGGCTTTCTTTTTGCTATCCAAGGAATTTATATATTCTTTGCGCTTCGAAAAAAACAAAACGAACTAGCAATAAAGAAACTCATATCAAGCTTCATTACAATAGGTGTCTGTATTATTCCTCTTATTATCGCGGTGCTTTTATCTGGAACGACAAATATCGGTTGGATTTCAAAACCAACATTTACTGACATGTCTCAATTTGTAACAAATGTTGCTGGAGGCCAAGGCTACACACTTCTCGTGCTTACTCTCATTGCGTTTTGTGCTGGGATTGCAGCTTTGAAATACAACAAAGAGGGAACGGTTGAAAGGTCTAATGGTGTGCTTTTTGTTTCCTCGGCGATTCTTCCTCCAGCTATTGTGCTTTTAGTCTCGCTAACATTTAAACCACTCTTTGTTGCAAGATATTTTGTCTACATTCTTCCATTTATATCGATCATATCTGCGCTCGGTATTGTGAAATTGTTACAGAGAAAAGATATTGTTTTAAAAATCGCGGGAACATTACTGCTTGTGTTAATTACGATATTTTCTACGATCGGTCTTACAAAATATTTCCGCTATTACCAGAATGAAGACTGGAGAGGTGTATCAGGATTTGTGTTGTCAGAATGTGGCACGGCAGATGATCTCAGGCTTTATTATCCAACATGGACTGCGAAACTTTCTTTTTACTATCATCCAGAAGTGGAGCCACAAAATGCTGCACTTGAAAAAAATCTTGATAAAGCGGGAGCACCACTCCAAGCTTCCGATGTGTCCGGGTATAAAGATGCTTGTCTTATAGTTCTTTCAAGTAGTGCTACACCAAACTTGTCTGCGATTCAAAATACCTTGTCAGGAGTGTTTCCAAAATCAGAAGAAACAAAATTTCCAGGAGCTCTCACTGTATACGTCTACAGAAAATAAGATCTTATTCATTTCTTAAAATTCCTGTAGAATGAATATGAATCATTCAATATATGAATAAAACTATACGTATCATACTTCTTGTTGTTGCTATTGTAGTCTCTGTGTATCTCATCGCAAATGCGCTTAATTTTTCGCCTACCATTGTAAACATCCCTGTTTCTACAACCACTTCTTCTGTTCCTGTGACTTCACATCCGATTGCATCGGAAGGGGATCGTTGTGGTGGAAATATGACGAACGCACCGATCTGCGGCTCTGGTCTTCATTGCACTCCAGAATCTGGCTCACATCTGCCCTTCGGTGATGTCGGCGGTACTTGTGTGAAAGATGTGGTCGCTACTTCAACTTTGGGTGTGCTTTTAGGCAAAATGACAATTGCTCCCGTATGTCCTGTTGAGAGAGCGGACACTCCATGTAAACCGACGGCATCAATGTATGCATCTCATACAGTATTTGTATACACAAGCGACCGCTCTAAATTAGTCACAACACTGACACCAGATGAAAATGGTGCTTTCAGCACAACTTTGCCTTCAGGAAAATATCTAATTGATACAGCACATTCATCTGTGGGAAGTGTAAAAATTACTCCGCAAATTCTTACGATAAAAACAAACAGCGCGACAACTGTTTCTATCACAATCGATACTGGTATTCGATAAAATAAAAACCTCTACAGGTAATAAAGTTAAAAATACTTCGTCGTCCTACCCATTGAAAGGTCGAATGACTTAGTAGTGTTATTTTTTTTCATTTATGAAAATTAAATTTATTTCAATTCTTGCAGCAGTGGTGCTTCTGGTAGGAGTTGGTGTTCTTTCTGTTCATGCACAGACAAGTACATCGAATATTGGATCTACTTATACGACAACAAGCGTTGGTAATTCATCTGGTTCAACATCAAGCAATACTACCGGTATGGTAAGTGCTTCAGGAACATCAGCATCGCCTGGTCTTCCAAATACAGGAACCGGAGGAGATGCGGCAAAAAATCTTTCGGTCCTTACTTCTTCTGTGGTACTTGCTATAGCAGGAGCAGGGTATCTTATGATGCGTCGAATGGCTGTCCGATAAAAGGGAAAAGACATCAAAGAAAAAACAGATGCCGCACATCTGTTTTTTTATGTACGTAAATTAAAGTGGAAGATCAAATGCAAAGTATCCAGGCCCTAGAATAAAAAGGGAGATGAGAATAGCAAGAAGAAGTACGTATATATGAATATCAGTTTTAATAAGTGATGCATCACTTATTTTTATGATAATAGAAACAAGTGCAATAACAGCAAGTACTGCTGCTGCGATTTGGGTGAAAAATCCCATAAGAAGAAGCATTCCAGCAAACATTTCAATAACGCTTGCTGTAACTGCCCAGAATTTTGCAGGGCGAAGACGAAGTGTTTCAAAAAGAGATACTCGTGAGTGCCACAAGCTACGGAGTCCAGTATATCCAAATGAGAAAAAGTAGAGGCCGCCTACAATTCGAAGAATAATCGGAGCATACATCCAGAAACTTAAAATGTAGGGGAAAGTGCTTGGCATAGAGATTTTTTTATGTAAGATGCAGTTTAAGAATAGAATAGAATAATGAAAAAAGAAAGCGCAGTCATACTCCATAATATCCGAAGTAATCACAATGTGGGCTCTATTTTCCGTACCTCCGATGCGGCTGGTGTCACAGAAATTATTCTTTCGGGATATACCCCAACTCCGCTTGATCGCTTTGGACGAGATGTCAAAGAAATTTCAAAAACTGCGCTTGGTGCGCAAATGTCGATTCCTTGGAAAAAAGTAAAAAGCGCAAAGAAAGAGATTTTGAGACTTAAAAAAGAAAATTTTGTGATCATTGCTATCGAACAAGCAAAGAATTCTGTCGACTATAAAAAAGTAAAAACGAAAAACAAAACAGTATTTATTGTAGGAAATGAAGTCGATGGACTTCCAAAAGATATTTTAGATCTCTGTGACGTTGTGGCAGAGATACCTATGAAAGGGAAGAAAGAATCCCTTAATGTCTCTGTTGCATTTGGTATCGCACTTTTTCGAATGCTCAAAGTGTAGCTCGACTTTTACAGTGAAAGTGATAAGTTTGGGCTATGAAACAGTTCCTTCTCGCAACAGTGCTACCCGGACTTGTAGGTAGTCTTATTGGGGAAATTCCTCCCATCAAAAGGAAGTTTAATGAATGGGAGAAATCCTTCAATGCCATGCTCGCACGTTCTTCATTGCGTGCTTTTCTCAGGAGGTAAAATGCATTCACATCTTCTTGCGACGTTTATTGGCGCATGTGTCGGGGTGTGTATCGCACATCTGGTGAGCAAGCCTCTTCGCACATTCCTCTGGGAAGCGGCCTTAAAAGCAATTTCAAAAAGCTAGGAATTTCCTGGCTATTTTTATATAAGTTTCTGATGAGTGTCGCAAAAATGCGCGCTTCTACCACCGACAATTTTTCGAATGATCGTGCCGCCACAGCCAGGTTTCTTGCATGGTTTTCCTGTGCGCCTATATGCATTATGTTTTTCCTGGAATTTTCCTCGTTCGCCTAAAAGATTTCTATAGTCAGACATTGAGTCGCCACCAAAATCAATTCCTTTTTTAAGGGTCGATTTTACTGCATTAAACATGAGTTTTCTTTTTGTTTCAGGAATATCTTTCACTTTTTCTTCTGGGTGAATACCTGCGTGCCAAAGGACTTCGTCTGAATAAATATTTCCAATACCAGCAATGAGAGCTTGATCCATAAGCACCTGCTTTATTTTTCCGTTTGGACGTTTGTTGATTCTTGATTCAAATACACCGAATGTAAAATCTTTTTCGAGGGGTTCTGGGCCAATATTTTCAAGGTGAGATATCTTTTCAATATCTTTTGAATTAATAAGTGTAACTTTAGCGAAGCGGCGCATGTCCGAAAGAGCTAGATGTTTGCCGTTTGATAGAGTAAAGACAAGGCGAATGAATTTATTGAATGGATCTTTAAGTGCCCCTTCTTCGGCGGCAGTCCATGGATCTTTTTTTTCTTTTACATCAAAAGAATATTTCCCATAAAGTAGATGCCCGGTCATTTTCATATGAACAAGAATTGTCACACCACCTGAAAGCTCGATGAGAATATTTTTGGCGCGGCGGCTTGCTCCATTGATCTTTTTTCCAGTAACTTCTTTTTTAAAAAAAGAAAAAAACTTCGGATCTTTTATATTGTCCTTACCTGTGTGGAATTTACTTTCGTAATTGGTCCAGACATCTGTGATGGTGAGACCTTTGGTGTATGCATTGAGTCCGTTGACAGTAGTTTGTACTTCAGGAAGTTCGGGCATATTTTTACTCTACTTGGTATTTTTCAGGGTTTCGAAGGAGATCAAAAAATTCTGAGATCTTATCTTGCACTATGTAATCTTCAGCTAAGTATGGTCGGTAGAAAAATTCTTTCTTTCGAATCATATCAATGAATTTTTCGAATGATATTTCTAGTGGTGCAATACTCTCTCCAGGATCCGGAGAGACTTCCCCTTGTGAGATAAGCCCTTTTGCAACAAATGTATAATGATTCCAATCGACGTGAGGAATAAGCTGTTCGACAGAGACGAGATAGAGATTTTTAAATGACGCACCTGTCTCTTCAAGAAGTTCTCGGCTCGCAGCTTCAAAAACATCTTCACCTTCTTCAACACCACCTCCAGGAATTGAAAAGTGAACAGTCGGCCAATGAGCCTGTCTTTCTTTGTTGATGATTATTTTGTCGTCTGGGAGTGTGGCGTAGATCGCAACGCTGTCGCCGCGCTTCAATGATTCGAAAGTGGTTTTGTTTCCATCAAAAAGCTCCTGTTCCCATTGAAGGATTTTATAGCGAATTCCTTCGAAGACTGTTTTTGCGTGAGAGGGAATTGGATGGTGATTCTTTGGTGTTGGGCGTTTTTCTCTCTCAGTCATTATTTTCCTAAGAATTTAAGTGCTGCTTTGACTCGTTCCTCAGTATTTCCATTGCCAACTTCTTTAAGCGCATCTCGTGCATCTTTGTGTGTGAAGCCGAGAGATTTGAGAGCTTCGAGTGCATCGACTTCTTCGCGAAGACTTGGTTCGTCTGCACCATCTCCAAATTTTCCTTTCAGTTCGAGAACAATCTTATCGGCACTTTTCTTTCCAATACCAGATACTTTTACAAGATGCGATGTGTCACCAGAAGAAATTGCTTTCTTAAGCGCAGAAAGGGAAGCAACATTTAAAATATTGAGCGCACTCTTTGGTCCGATACCTGAAATGCCTATGAGAAGTTCAAAGAAATCGAGTTCGTCCTTTGTTTCAAATCCATAGAGATCATGAGAGTCTTCGCGGATTGCTTGATGTGTCCAAAGAGTGATATTTTCACCAAGAACCGACTTTTCAAGACTTTCATTCATGACAAAAACTTTGTAGCCAATGCCGCCAACCTCAATAACGAGGTACTTTTCTTCTTTATAGAATATGCGGCCGCTTAGGTGGGAAATCATGGGCATATAATAGCACTATGGACGAATTTTGGCTCACACATTGCAATTTTTAGACCTTTCTGTTATATTTTTGCCTACTTATGCCAATCACAAAATCAGCAAAAAAGGCCCTCAGAAACTCTGACCGAAAGAGAGTTTTTAACCTTCGTCGCAAGAAGAATATTGAGCACGTTGTGCGAGATATCAAGAAGCTTGTAAAGGAGAAGAAGGCGGACGAAGCAATGAAGCTCCTTCCGAAAGCATACAAAGCTCTCGACAAGGCAGCGAAAGAGAATACTATCTCAAAGAACACTGCAGCTCGACGAAAGTCACGACTTGCAGCCTCAATCAAGAAATCTAAATAACAAAAAACACCCGAAAGGGTGTTTTTTGTTATTCTACGTGTCCTCTCGGCAGGAATCGAACCTGCATCACAACTTCCGCAAAGTTGCGTCCTATCCATTGAACGACGAGAGGAATTGCGGTTAGAGTAGCACAAAGAAAATGATTTCCAAAGCTTAAATCCTATACATTCTGTGAAAATATAGCCGAGAATAGGATTTTTGTGTGGCTTAATAAAATGTACACAGCTTTTCCACTTCTTCGTTTTTTCTAGCGTGTTTTAATTAGATCAGAAAACCAAATGATCTATGACAGCACTAATCGAACCTTTTTTGCCGATGGGATTGCAACAAAAAGAAGCAATCGCAGACGAGCTCGCACAGTGTGGCTTCGGCTACATGAAATTCACTCCTCCGTCCGGCCTCATTGAGTCTGTGATGAAAGGGTGGCGTGAGTTTCTCACACTTCCGATGGAGGAACGTATACCCTGGGGCTGTGGCGACCCTGAAGACTTGGACGTGGGTTACATACCGCGTAAGCCGGGGGAAAGTTGTCCTGGCTGCAACGGATGTAAAACCCCATCATCCTATCAAGGGATGCCGCATGACAGTAAAGACTTCTTCCATTTCAAATCTCATCTGACGTCGCTGCTTGATTATAAGCATGTGAATTATGATGGGCAGATGGAGTGGCTTGATGCGCTGAACGAGCTTCATGAATTCTGCAAGAGTGCTTTTCACGAAGTGCTTCTCGAGCTGAATTCGTATTTCCCGGAGCTCTGCTTGTCCGAGCGATTCAATTCGCACGTGGCGTGGCCGCGGCACGCTCTCCGTCTTTTGTCCTATCATGGGACTATGAAGCCGGGGCAACCTCTTGGTAAAGCGCATGTGGACAGGAATTTCGGAACGATCCAGGTGTATGAAACTCACCCGGCGCTCGTACTGAATCTGCCAGGAGGAAAAGTGAATTATGTTCCTCGAAAAAACGAGGCGCTCATGTTCACAGGAGACAAAGCGGCTCAAGTCACTGACAAGAGATTGCCCGCGATCAATCACGTCATTACGGTGCCGAACGACTTCGTACCGGCTGCCGTCGAGGAGACTCGGCAATCGATAGTCTTCTTCGGACACGTTTATCCGGAGGTGGCGTAGAAGTTCTTCGCATCACACACTCGACCGAGAATCATTCTTTGGTCGAATTTTTATTTATATGAAAAAGGAAAATAGAATCTCCCTAGAATCCGATGAATTCCATGAAAATGTGAGAGAGGGGAATGTGAAGTTTTTCTTCAGGTACGAATGCAAGAAGGAAAGTGCGGATCTCGCTAGCATTTGCGATATCAGTTTCAATAGGGATCACCATAACTGGTGTAATAAATTTTTCTCCGCGCACAAGAAGTTTTGGTGGAGCATATTTACTCTCCTCGATCCAAAAAGATTTGATTGATCCAAAGTGATAGAACTTCTCATCAACAACGAGACCTTTTGTGGTGAGTTTAAAGCTTACGATACGTGGAGTTTTGCGCGCTGTAAAAAGAATGACTCCGCCGGCAATGACGATAAAAAGTGCGAAAAGAGGATTGTTTTCGATAATAGCGATCGCTGCTATTGCGAGTGTGGCGATAGCGACTGCCCAAAACCAATCGGCAGTTTTTTCTTTATATTCAAATTCGTAGCTTTCCCACTCTATGGTGTCTTGCTCGTGCATAAAATAATTAGCTCCATTATATCACTCCCTTAAAAAAGGGAAGGGAAAACAAAAGTAAGAAAAAAGAAAAATAAAAAATCACACCCTTGCGGGTGTGATTGGACGGGAACTAAGCGGACTGCTTTACGCATTGCTTAGTTTCGCTCATTAGTTTCTTTCTGCCATTGGTCGAGCGACGTTTACGACGAGCTTTCGTCCGTCGAAGTCCTGACCGTGAAACATAGAGATCGCTTTGTTAGCGTCCTCGTTAGACTGCATTTCTACGAAACCGAATCCTTTTGATCGGCCTGTCATCTTATCTTTGATGATTCGGGCTGATGCAACTGATCCAGCTGCTGAGAAATGGCTCTGGAGAGCTTCGTCTGTTGTTCCGTAAGAAAGATTTCCTACGTAGAGTCTGTTTTCTTGCATTGTGTTTTTCTTTATTACCTTTCGACCTCCGAACACGTATACAAGGAAACTTACATTGCCTCTACCACGATTCGGCGCGGTTAAGAGCATGCTCTTTGTCCGCGTGCGAGCGATTTGTCCGAAGACAAACCATCGCAATTACAGTGTGAAATTATCACACTTAAGTGCATAAGTCAAAGTTACTCCTTGTCGGCGCAGATTTTGCATTTGCAGCCAAGTGCAAACTTTCCAGCTCCTGCACCATGTAGTGCGAGAAGTCCTCCGAGCATAGCTACTGGCGTCATGTAAAATTGCATGCCAAGTGGGTAAGAGAAGTAGATGGCAAAAAGCATAATAACGGCAAGGAGTGCTGTTGCGATGCATGTGAAAGCACCAAGAACGATGAGGACGCCTCCGATAAGTTCAGAATACCCGACAACATATGCAAGAAAAGCAGGAATATGCATCGTGTTGAAATAGCCAATTGTTGTGGCCATATCAGATACTTTCATCCAACCTGTGGTAATAAAAATTCCTCCGATGAGAAGTCGAGAGAGAAGGAGAGGAAGGCTTCGTTTAATATGAGACATTTACATTCTGTTAACTATTAACAGAACCATTTTAATATAAAGCTCAACAGTAAACCATCAGCCTCACACTATATCGCTATTCGTAGCGAAGGGCTTCTATAGGACTTTTTGCTGCAGCTTGTTTTGCAGGATAACCTCCGAAGATAAGACCGATCGCTCCCGAGACGACAAGGCCCATGATTGCACCGCTCCAAGGGAATATAAATTGCCAATTGATATTGAGACCATAGGAGAGAGCGAGTGAAATGAGAAATGCGAGCGAGCTTCCTAAAATAATTCCAATCACTCCGCCGATGCCCGTAAGAAGAACTGCTTCAAGAAGAAATTGGGAAAGAATATCTTTACGTGTTGCGCCAAGAGATTTTCGGAGGCCGATTTCGTGTGTACGTTCTGTGACAGACACAAGCATGATGTTCATGATGCCGACACCTCCTACGAAAAGGGCGATCGATGCAACAGCAACAAGGAAATAGGTGAGGGCAGTTGTGATGGTCGAAAGACGATTGGCGAGGTCGGCTTGAGTCTGCACGAAGAAGTCGTCTTTGGTTGGATCAGAAATACCATGTGAATCACGAAGTGTGAGACGGACATCTTCAGCTGTCGGCTCTACTTCTGCATCTGTGTTTGCTTGAATAATGAGACGGTTAAAATATTTGATACCGAGAAGATAATTTTGTGCAGTGGTGTAAGGCATCAAAGTCATATCATCGAAGTTAAAAAGTGAACCACCGCCAGTAGGGGGAAGGACAGCTGCAACTCTAAAATTTCTTCCTTTGATTTTTATTTTCTCACCTATAGGATCGCTGCTATCAAAAAGATGATCTGCAACTTTTGATCCAATAACGACAACGTCCGCGCTATCGACGACATCTGACTGATCAAAAAATTCTCCAGCCTTTGGATGTAGATCAAAAATATCTGCCATGAGGTCTGTCGCACCAAAAATATTTATCTGATATGTATTTGATCCATACGATGCAGTCTCTGCTCCAAAGACAACAGGCATAATTGATTTGAGATTTGGAACATTCGCTTTGTTTTCGAGTGCGTCTATATCTTTTGCTTTGAGTGAGTCGCTATACAGTGAGCTCACGTCTGATGGACCTGTTGGTTCACGACCTGGAATAACAGCAATGGTATTTGTTCCGAGTCCTTGTACTTGTCCGAGAATAAGATTTTGCGCACCTGCTCCAAGAGAAACAACGAGCATAATGGCGGTGATACCGATAACGATACCCAAAATTGTAAGAATCGATCGTGAACGATTTGTTGAAAGTCCGGTGAGGGCTGTTTTTAAAAGATGTTTATATGTCATACGTTATTTCAAAAATTCAGCTTCAGCAGAAAGTTTATTTTTCACTTTCGTGTCACTTTCGATCACACCGTCTATAATGCGAATAATTCTATCTGCGTGCTCTGCCGTTGTTGTTTCGTGGGTGATAAGGACAATTGTCTTTCCTTCATTTTCATTAAGATGCTGAATAATAGACATAACATTTTTTCCAGATTTTGAGTCGAGGTTTCCTGTCGGTTCGTCGGCAAAAATCACATCAGGGTTTGTTACAAGTGCACGAGCGATTGCGGCGCGCTGTTTTTCTCCTCCAGAAAGTCCTGAAGGTTCATGATCCATACGATGTCCAAGGCCAACAGCTTCAATAGCCTTCTTTGCACGTTCATCCCATTCTTCTTCAGGAACATGAGAATACATAAGGGGCAATTTCACGTTCTCAAGAACGCTCGTACGAGCGAGAAGGTTGAAAGCTTGGAAGATAAATCCAATTTTTTGATTGCGGATGACCGCAGTTTCTTCTTCAGTATATGATTCAACATTTTTTCCGGAGAAGTGATATTGCCCGTGAGTTGGTGTATCAAGAAGTCCAAGAACGTGGAGAAGAGTGGACTTTCCGCTTCCGGAAGGACCCATGATCGCTACGAATTCTCCTTTTCTTACAGAAAAAGAAATTCCTTTAAGAACAGTGGTTTTCGATTCTCCTTCACTGTAAGTTTTCTTGAGATCTTTGACTTCAATAGCGATTTCTTTTTCCATCAGATCTTAAGTTTTATTTTACGTAGGTAACTACTTTGTCTCCTGCTGAAATTCCAGAAATAATTTC
Organism: Candidatus Tayloriibacteriota bacterium; assembly: GCA_029288615.1. GTDB lineage: Bacteria > Patescibacteriota > Minisyncoccia > Phycocordibacterales > CAIRYW01 > JARIGV01. The sequence goes on along the minus strand of JARIGV010000028.1, from coordinate 6,019 downwards.
CGTTGTTCCTTCTGATCCTTTAAGTCCTGGAACAATTTGTACGCTTGAATACGTTTTTCCGTCAGCATTTACAATACGTACTGTTTTATTTCCATTATCATCAGTGATGATCGCACGAGAGGGAACAGTCACAACATTATCTTTCTCGTGGGTAAGGATGTCTGTGTTTGCAGTCATTCCACTTCGAATGCGATCGTCTCTGTTATCGAAGTAGAGAGTTACTTTATATGTTGGCACTCCTTCAAGAACCGTTTCAGCGGGATCGATCATAGCAACACTCGCTTTAAAGATTGTATTTTGTCCGTATGCATCAAGTGTGACATCTGCGCTGTCGTGAAGCGCGAGCTTTGCTATATCAGCCTCAGGTACAAATGCTTCAATCTTGTAGTCACCAAGGCTTTGTACTGCAAATGTTACTGTTCCAGGAGAAACGAATTCACCAACATTTGGGTCTGCTTTCGTAAGTACTCCGTCAATTGGTGCATAAATTCTGTCTTTGTTTACTTCAGCAAGCGCCGCATCAACTTTTGCTCTTGCTGATGCGATATCTTCAGCGGACGATCCTGCTTTTTGCAAAGAGAATTGGCTTTGTGCCTGTGCGTAACCTGCTACCGCTGAGCGGAGTGCAGTGTCGGCGGATGTTACTGATGTGATCGCACCGTTAAGAGTCGAGAGTGCATTGTTTATCGTTGCTGAATACGCAGTGATTGTGCTCTGTGAAGCCGCATCATTTGAACTGTTAAGTTGATTTATGAGATTTTGAATATCGCCAAGAAAATTTTTAAGAGATGAAAGATAATTTTCTGTTTTTGCGATAAGTGCTGGTGCGTTGTCTGGATTTGTCGCTCCACTTATATCAAGTTGCCATGATGTGAGGGTATCAGATACAGAGAGTCTCTCATTATCGATATTGTCTTTTTGAAGCTGAGAATTTGTATTGATCTTGATGACAGGATTTGCACTCTGAGGATTAAAGAAAAAAGTATCGGCATAATTGACGATCGCTGACTGCGCCTTCACATATGCATCACGTGCTGCGTCCACAGCATCCTTTTTCGCGTTCTGAAGAGATGTTCCTGAATTTGATACAACAGCCTGGTCCGCAGAAAGTTCTTCTGGTCGGAGTCCTCGAGCTATTTGTGAATAATTTGCTTGTGCCTGAGCGAGGTTTGCTGCGTCTCCAGCATCATCGATCGCAGCAATAAGCTGTCCTTTTTTGACGCTGTCACCGACTTTGAAATTAATTCGATCGACAACGCCGCCTTTTTCAAAAGCGAGGTCTGCTTTGCCGATAGGAGAGACTGTGCCGGTGACACTTACTTTTTCAACAACATTTCCCACGACGGCATCAGCTGATTCAAACTGTGCCCCTTTGTTACCACGAGAAATTATAAAAATGATAATAAGGACGGCGAGGATGGTGCCGCCAATTGCATACTTATTCTTAAAGAATCGAACGAGTCGGTGTTTCATAAATGATCAAAGTTAATGATGAGATTAATTATACAGTAAATGACGAATCTAACGCGAGAAAATGAAAGAGGGAGAGAATTGTGTGATCATTGAAAAAATATACAGAATATGAGAATATGCCATGCACACGGAGGAGTGCCAGAGCGGTCTAATGGAACAGTCTTGAAAACTGTCGTATCCGAAAGGGTACCGTGAGTTCGAATCTCACCTCCTCCGCAACGACCTGCAAGAATGGCTGGGAGCCATTCGAGCAGGATGTCGGCGCGCGAGAAGGTAGATGAGAAAGCCGGAGCGCGACGGCGCGAGGCGGGGTCGCGGAAATTTTGAGCACAAAATTATCCGTGACCGAATCTCACTCAAATATTTTTATATGAAACTACTAGGCATAGATTTTGGTTCAAAGCGCGTAGGTATCGCTGTGGCAGATACCGAAGCAGGACTCGCGTTTCCGAAAGGCGTAATACCTAATGATAAATTCCTTCTTGGAGAGATAAAGAATCTTTGCACGGGCTATGGCACAGAGCTCATTGTCATTGGTGAATCGAAAGACCTCGACGGCAAAGAGAATAAGATTATGAAAGATATCAAGCTTTTTAAAAAAATGCTTGAACAAGATCTTCAGATCGATGTTGTTTTTGAGCCGGAATTTATGTCATCACAGCAAGCCCTTCATCTTCAAGAAGACACAAAACTCCTTGATGCGTCGGCAGCAGCAGTCATTCTTCAGAGCTATATTGATAAATTAAAAAATAAAAATGGAAAATAATAACGAGAATAAAATTTCATATGATGAATTTAAAAAAGTAGAAGTGACTGTAGGAAAAATCCTTTCCGCAGAAAAAATTCCTGATACAGATAAACTTCTCAAACTTTCTGTCGACTTTGCTGAAGGCGCACCGAGACAGATTGTTTCTGGTATCTCGGCATATTTTCCAGACCCAGCTGTCCTTGTAGGGAAGAAAGCGATGTTTGTAACAAATCTAGCGCCACGAATGATCAAAGATTTTGAAAGTAATGGCATGCTTTTTGCAGTTGGTGGCGGCGACATTCCATTTTCACTTCTTGAGCCGGCGAGTGATGTTCCAGAGGGAACAAAAGCTGTCTAATTTTTCTTTTCTTTAGATTTTTTTCATCACGTGTGGTGTATAATATTCGAGTATGCCATACCCGAAGCTTTTGAACTTTTTTCCGACACCACGATTTCTTAAATTTTCATATGTAGGTGTCGAGATTACTCCAAGCGCACTTCGTTATGCTGAGCTTTTTCATGACGAAGGTGGTCTTCGTCTTGGAAAATTTGGTGAGAAAAAATTTCCCACTGCAGATATCTCTCTCAACGAAGACCTTCGAAAAGCTCTTCGCGAACTCCGCGAGAAGGAAGGAATTCAATTTGCAAAGTGTATTCTTCCGGAAGAAGAAACATATTTGTTTACTGCTGACATAGAAGGAACAACCGAAGATGAAATCCGTGAAAGTATTGAATTTCACCTTGAAGAGAATGTGCCAATCTCGGGACAAGATGCACTTTTTGAATTTTACGTTTTACCGATAGGCGAAGAGGGGAAACGTCAGGCGGCTGTGTCTGTGGTATCTCGTCAAACAGTTGCAAAATATACCGACATTCTTACTGAATGCGGCATCACAGCGGTATCTTTCATGGTTGAATCAAGCTCGCTCTCACGCGCAATACTTGGTCGTTACGATCTCTCGACATCTCTTATCGTCAATCTCTGCGAAGAAAAAACAGTATGTGCGATAGTTAGCCAAGGATTCGTTCAGTTTTCATCTACAGCAAGTGCCGGAGGAAATATCATCACTGAGGCGATCAAAAAATATTATTCGATCGGTGCAGAAGAAGCGAAAAATCTTAAACATGAAAAAGGTCTTGTAAAAGAAGATGGAAATGAAGAGATGCTTTCGGTACTTATGAACGCTGTATCTGTACTTCGAGATGAAGTTCAGAAAGTATCTGTATACTGGCAGACGCATCGAGATAAAAGCGCGCGTGGCCCGATTCAAAAAGTGATCCTTGCCGGCGCTGATGCAGGAATCCCAGGATTTGCCGACTATCTTTCTGCGAGCCTTAAAATGGATGTCTCTCTTGCAGATGTGTGGACGAATGTTCCTCGCTATGAAAAAGAAGTGCCACCACTTGGAAGAAAAGAATCACTCTCATTTGGTCCATGTCTCGGGCTATCACTTGGTGGGCTTTTGTAGATTTAAAATTACTGAAAATGTTTACGCTTGTACCACAAGAAAAAAGAAAAGAACTAATCAGAGAATATCGTCTCAGACTTCTTTTTATTTTCATCTCACTTCTCGCAGCTCTTCTTCTTATTGGCATCATCCTTCTTTTGCCGACTTTTCTTTCTGTGAAAGCGACAGCGAGTGAAATTTCCGCTGAAAAAGATTCGCTTGAGAAAACTATTGTTGCAAAGAGCGATCAGGATCTTGAAAAAACATTAGGTGAGCTTAAGCAAAATATTTCTGCTCTTAATGGAATGGAAGAAAATATTTACCCCACAATTTCAGATGTTGTGACAAGCCTGCCTTCAGGTGTTTCCGTTACAGGTTTTGTATATACATATGGCGCAGGAGGGAAGAGTCTTCTTAAAGTATCTGGTATAGCAGCGTCCCGTCAAAATCTTTTACAGTTCTCAAAAAATCTACAGGCGAAAAGCGAGTTTAAAACTGTGGATCTTCCTGTATCGAATCTAGCGAAAGAAAGTTCTATTCCGTATGAAATACATTTGGTAGGTGATTTCTAATTGAATGAAAGTATGAAAAAACATTTAGCAAAAACAACACTTCTTCTCATCATCGCTTCGGTGGTTCTTGCTCTTGCCCTCGCTGCTTATTTTTTTCTTTATCAAGAAATTGCAAATACGAAAGCAGATATTGCCGATCTTTCAAACACTCTTGGAAACGATAAGGCGAGAAATGATGACCTTGATGCGATCAAATCAAACATTGTTGCGACAATTGCAGATCACGACAAAATTACATCGCTTTTTGTTGAAGATGATGCAGTCGCAGACTTCATTCAAAACATAGAGTCAATCGCAAAGGCGAGTGGACTTGGTGTCGAAACACAGACGGTCGAATCGGAACCTTCTCCAGAACTTGCGTCGTTTCATAAAGAGCTTCTTTCGGAAACACTACACACAGATGGTTCATGGCAAGACACACTTCAATTTGTTGGCCTTCTTTCAAATCTTCCCTATAAGCTTTCACTCACATCACTTTCACTTACAAACATTCCTGTAAGTCAGGCGGGTACTCTTTCTGAGAAACAAAAAAAGTCATCTGGAAATGTGTGGGATGCCGTCTATAGTTTTACAGTCGTTAAAACAGTCGCTTCATCAACTGTGTCACAATAAATCTCATGAAAGAAAAACCTTCATTTCTAAATAATTTAAAACTGAAAATAAAAAATATTCACTTTTCTATTGGGGAAGATGCTGATATGGACTGGTATATTCTTTGTATTTTCTCGATCATTGCTTTCATACTCATATCATCATGGAGCGCGTATGTCTTCTTTACTTCAAGAGATATTGGTGAGCCATCACAAATTCCAACTGCTGCTCACACACTTATAGATAAAACTGCACTCGGAAAACTTCTTGAAAAATATGATGACAGGGCAAAAGCATATGCTTCGTTTCAAGGGGAGAAGCCTCAGATCGTTGACCCTTCAAGATAAATAGTCTTGTTTCTTTACTATTTTTCGGTTTTCTTTAATATGCAGCTATGCAATATGACATACCAGGTGCAGGCACACTTGAACTCAAAACATTAATATTGGATCTCAATGGAACTCTGACAGTAAGAGGGGAGATTGTTTCCGGTGTAAAAGAAAGGCTCATTACACTAAAGAATCTTGGCTATCGAATTCTATTTTTTACAGGTAATACGCGCGGTAATGCAGATGAAATAGCAAAATCTCTCGGTGGAATTGAGTGGATACAGGCTTCGGATGGAGTTGGGAAACGGGATCATGCATTACGTTTCGATCCCGCTACATGTGTTTCGATCGGTAACGGACTTATAGATCTCGAACTTATGAAAACAGTAAAGCTTCGGATCGTCACCCTCCAAGCTGAAGGTGTGCATGTGCAGACATTGCTCAATTCTGACATTGTTACCCCTTCGATTGTGGACGCATTGGATCTGCTCATTGATCCGCAGATTCTTGTCGCAACATTACGCACGTAATTTTTAGAACTCCTACATAAGGAGTATTTTTTTTGTGCCCCCGCTAGGAATCGAACCTAGATTGACGGCTTAGAAGTCCGCAGTTCTATCCATTGAACTACGGGGGCGTTTTAAGTACTAACAAATTAGCAGTTTTGAGTGGAAATTGCTAGGGAAGAATAAGGGACTTGGTCACGAGTATTTTTCTACTGAAAAATCTTGCGACCCAGCCTCGCGCCGTCGCGCTCCGGCTTTCAAGTCCCAAACGGAAGCTCCTTTATGGAGCTTCCTAGTGCCATATTTAATAAATGAAAAAACTCACTGTTAAGTGAGTTCCTTCATGCTTGTG
>JARIGV010000014.1 GCA_029288615.1 Candidatus Tayloriibacteriota bacterium | reverse complement strand
GATATGTCGTGGTGTCTCGTGGGCTCGGAGATGTGTATAAGAGACAGGCTTTTATTCTTAGATTTATTTCTTTCCGACTCGTCGGCGAGAAACAATGAATTTGTTTGAGTATTTCTTTGATCGGCGTGACTTCTGTCCCTTTCCTGTTGGCTTTCCGTATACAGACTTCGCGCGTCGTGTACCTCGTCCCTGTCGTCCTTCACCTCCTCCGTATGGGTGGTCTACTGGGTTCTGAGCAGTACCTCGAACTGTAGGTCGGATTCCCTTCCATCGGCTTCGTCCAGCTTTTCCATAGTTCTGAAGCTTGTGTTCGTCTTTTGCGATAACACCGACTGATGCAAAACATGTATCCTGAACTTTTCGCACTTCTGTTGAAGGCATTTTAAGGAGAGTGTAGCCCATGTCCTGAGCGATAACTTCTACGAAGTTTCCAGCTGAGCGAGCAATTTTTGCTCCACCCTGAGGTTTGAGTTCCACAGCGTACACGAATGTACCTACTGGAATGTTTCGAAGCATCATTCTGTTTCCTGTCTTGATATCTGTCTTATCCGCAACAACAAATGTATCTCCGACATTCATTCCCTTTGGAAAGAGAACGTATCGCTTCTCGCCGTCTGCATATGAAACGAGAGAAATAAGAGATGATCGGTTTGGATCGTATTCTACAGTGAGAACTTTTGCTGGAACGTCTTTTTTATTGAAAGAGAAATCAACATCTCGGTAGAGTCGTTTGTTTCCACCTCCCTTGTGACGAGTTGTGATGCGGCCCTGATTGTTGCGGCCAACAGAACGCTTGAAACCAGATGTAAGAGATTTCTCTGGATCATTTGTTGTGACAAGTCCTCGGTATGTTACCGTTGACATATGTCGTCGTGATTTTGTGTGTGGTCCGTAAAATTTCATGGCTCTTAATTAAATAAATTACAAAACTTCGATCTTATCTCCTTTCTTGAGGTAGACATACGCTTTCTTCACAGATCGAGTGCTGCCAACTTTTCCTTTTGACATTACTTTCTTTGATGGAAGTTTTACGATGTTTACTTTAACTGGTTCAACTTTGTAGAGTTCCTTTATAGCTTTCATAACATTCTGCTTTGTTGCATCTTTTGAGATCTCAAAAACATATGCGTTCAAAGTCTCAGCAGAAACAGCAGATTTTTCTGTAATTCGTGGGCGAAGAATTGTATCGTGGTGAGTTTTCATGATTATTTAGTCTCTTTTGAAAGTCTTTCTGACAAAATTTTCACAGACTCTTCAGGATTTTCGATGATGATAAATTTCTTTGCGAGAAGATCTACAGGATTGATGTTTCGAACTTCAGTCACATTGATATTTCCAATGTTTCCAAAGCTTTTTTCAACATTTCGATCCTTCTTGGCTGTTGCAACAGTTGCAACATTCTTTCGCTTTGAAACAAGTCCTTCAAATCCTTTGATTGCACCAAGATTCATAACAGCCGCTTTTGCTTCTTTTGTCTTTGGAGCAGCGAGTTCGAAAGAATTTACGAAGATAATTTCTCCTTGAGCAAACTTCGCAGAGAGCACAGCTGCAATAGCTTTTGCCTTTGCTTTCTTGTTTACCTTTCGGTCGAAATTCTTATCATTTCGTGGTCCGTGTGCAACACCTCCACCAACCCAGATAGGGCTACGTGTAGATCCGTGTCGTGCGCGACCAGTTCCCTTCTGTTTCCATGGTTTCTTTCCACCACCTCGCACTTCACCTCGTGTCTTTGTGTGAGCGTAAGGAATGCGAGCTGCGCTCTGAAGCGAAGATACAACCTGGTGCACGAGGTCTGCATTCCATTTCACGCCGAAAACATTCTCCGGGAGAGTGAGTTTTCCCGCTTCTTTTCCTTTTGAGTTGTATACTTTTGCTTCCATTTGCTTTAAAAAATTTTCTCTATATTACTTACTTTTGTTGTTTTGTCTACGCAGCCTTGATCTCAACGAGTGTTCCGCGTCGTCCTGGCACTGCACCCTTGAGAAGAATTTCATTTTTCTCCGCGTCGATACCTACGATTGCAACACCTTTAAGTGTTACTCGGTCGCTTCCCATTCGGCCGGCCATTCGCATTCCTTTTGGAACACGACCTCCTTCTCTTGTACCTCCTGAGATAGATCCTGGTTCACGCTCTGAATGTTTCTGACCGTGAGAACGAGGTCCTCCGTGGAAGCCATGTCGCTTTACCACACCCTGAAATCCTTTTCCTTTTGATGTTGCTGAAATTTCAACAATATCTCCTTCTGCGAAAGCGCTCGTGTCGATTGCATCACCAACTTTTACAGCTGGCTCACCTTCTATTCGAAACTCTTTCACAAAGAGGAAGCTTCCAAGATCTTTGAAGTGTCCTTTCTGCGCTTTGTTTACTTTTCGTGCTGATTTTTTTCCGAATCCTACCTGCACAGCGTTGTAGCCATCAGTCGCAACTGTTTTTATCTGAGTAACGATTGCAGGACCTGCTGTGACAGCAGTCACAGGAATAACCTTTCCGTCCTTATCGAACACCTGTGTCATATGAAGTTTTTTTCCGAGGATGAATTTCATGGTCGTTGTATTACATCATTTTCACATCGATATTAACTCCCGATGGAAGAGAAAGGTTTGAGAGAGCTTCGATAACCTTAGGATTTGGATTAAGAATGTCGATGAGTCTCTTGTGAGTTCGCATCTCAAACTGCTCGCGGGCATTCTTGTAGATGAATGCTGAGCGGTTCACTGTGTACTTGCGCACCTCTGTTGGAAGAGGAATCGGTCCAAGGACAGTTGCGTCGAAGCGGATCGCAGTATCGATGATCTGTTTGATAGATGCATCAAGAATCTTGTGATCATATGCTCTTACACGGATGCGAAGTCGTGATGAAACATTTTCATCTTTCTTCGCTTTCTTTGCTTTTGTTGGTTCTTTTGTAGCCATTTGTTTAGCTAAAAGCTCTAGGCGAACCTAGAGCCTTCCGCTTACTTAGTGATCTTCGTAACGACTCCGGCACCTACTGTCTTTCCACCTTCTCGGATAGCGAATCGCTGCTTCTCTTCAAGAGCAACAGGCGCTACGAGTTTAACGTTGAAAGTTACTGTATCTCCAGGCATAACCATTTCTACTCCAGCATTGAGTGTTACTTCTCCAGTAACGTCAGTTGTTCGGATGTAGAACTGTGGCTTGTAACCTGTGAAGAATGGTGTGTGTCGTCCTCCTTCTTCCTTCTTAAGAATGTATACTTCTGATTCGAATTCTGTATGAGGCTTTACGCTTCCTGGCTTACAGATAACCTGACCTCGAGTGATGTCCTCTTTCTTTGTACCTCGGAGAAGGATACCAGCGTTGTCTCCAGCCATACCTTCATTGAGCTGCTTGTTGAACATTTCGATACCAGTCACTGTAGATTTTGCAGTGTCCTTGAGACCTACGATTTCGATATCCTCACCTACTTTGATGATTCCTCGTTCAATTCGTCCAGTTACTACAGTACCTCGTCCTTCAATTGAGAAGATGTCTTCAACTGGCATAAGGAAAGGCTTGTCAGTTTCGCGCACTGGGATTGGGATATATGTATCGAGAGCGTTTGCGAGATCGAGAACAGCTTTTGACCATTCATCGTCTGTTCCTGTAGCCTCAAGAGCCTTGAGTCCAGAACCTCGGATAACTGGGCAATTTCGGTCGTAACCCTGCTTCTCGAGAAGATCTCGAACTTCCTCTTCAACGAGGTCGATGAGCTCCTTATCAGGAACCATGTCGCATTTGTTAAGGAAAACAATGATCTTTGGCACACCTACCTGTTTTGCAAGGAGAACGTGCTCACGAGTCTGTGGCATAACACCGTCAGTAGCTGCGATAACAAGAATAGCACCGTCCATCTGAGCTGCACCTGTGATCATGTTCTTGATGTAGTCAGCGTGACCTGGAGCGTCGATGTGAGCGTAGTGACGAGTTGCTGTTGAATACTCGTTGTGAGAAAGGTTGATTGTGATTCCTCGTGCCTTTTCTTCAGGAGCGTTGTCAATCTGGTCTACAGCCTTAAGCTTTACCTGCTGACCTGATCGTGAGAGCACATTAAGAATAGCCGCGGTAAGAGTAGTCTTTCCGTGGTCTACGTGACCAATAGTACCTACGTTTACGTGAGGCTTTGATCGATCGAATACTTCTGCCATAAATTTATATATTTATCCCGACAAAACGATGTTTTGCCTAAGATTGAGTTAATAACATGTGTGACCTAATTCTCTTCCGTTTTTTTCCAAAAAACACGAGATTTTATGAAAAAGCGCGATTGTCTTTCACAAAATATCCTTATTTTTGAAGGGAAAAGAGCGAAAGTAACTTAGATCACCTGTGTTTTAAGTTTCCTTAAAACATTGATAATTTTTGTAGCACTGCCCCGTTTTCTCTATTTACATAGAAAATCCGCAGCAAGGCGTAAGCGACATACTAGCAGCCGCTATCATGCTTGTCAAATTCCACTTTTTATTTGCAATATTCAAGCTGCGCTCCAAAGCCACTTAAACCAGCTCCACCTGTAGTACCACCGCTAATTTTTAGTTGATCTTTAAGGCTTTGATACGCAGCAGGAGAAATATCAATTTTGTATGCTTCAGCCGGTCCTCTGTCCACAAGCGGAAGCCATACTTCAGCTTTCACTTTATCCTTTTGCCCTCCCACTGAATCAACTTTACACACATGAAGGCACACGGAACGAAGAATCTGATTTGTAGCATAATTACTTTCACCTCTGTATGACTCTTTTGGCATAATAACCCTTCCGCCAGGAGGAAGATTTTTGTTGATTGGATATGCTGCATAATTACCCGTAAGAGTGCGCAATTTTTGTCCCGTAATACTTCCTGTAATATTTGGATAGGCTTTTAGCCATGAATCATTAGGGCCACCGAACCATGTGAGTGTTTTTCCTGTTTGATAATAGGAGAGCGAATAAACACTTCCCTTATACGATCCAGTTACTTGTTGCGGTGGCACTTGCGATGAATCATCAAAACATTTTGGATCGGGAGTTTTGGACGTTGTCACAATAAAAGTAATCTTTGTTGGGTAGTTTATTTCTGGAACATTATTACATCCTTCCGCTAAAGCTTCTGCTCTGCTCGTCATCGCACTCTCTGCAGAATTAACTAAAAGTCTTGCAATAGCACCAGCATCTGTATCGCCTCCAGTATAACTTTTCGTAGAAGCATATTCTGCGATAGTGCCGTCTCCTGAGCCGTTTATGATCGCCTGAAAACTTTTCGTAAAATCATCAACGGTAGCATTTTGATTAAGAGTGACGGAATAAGAACCTGCAAGTTTATTCATCTCACTTGAACCCTGTGCCACGAAATCAATATACCCACCACAAATTGAATCTTTTACCCCTGGAATTTCTTTACCATCTCTATCTTTTGGAATTGGTTCTGGAGGCTTGTCATAAGTTGGAATTCCTCCGCGCGCGCCGGCAGCTTCGAGATCAAGAGGAATTTTTACCTCCACTGTCTTTTTATCTATACCTGACGACTGCGCAAAAGTTGAAATTGGAATCGAGTTTCCTAAAAGTAGCGAAGAAAAAATAAGTGTGGCAAGAATCGTACTCGATGAGAGTTTATGAAAATGATATGAGTACAAAATTTTCATATTTATTTTTTATTTATTAAGAAAGATATTATTTATGTGGTACAGCACTTAAACCACTCCCCGCCCCGATTGTAATAGAATTTGAATAGTCGCACGATCCGGCTACATAACCAGAAGCGTCAAAATCGTAGATATAGCAAACATTTCCTGCGTTCAAAGTATCTCCGTTTGAAAGCGTAAGTGAGCTGTCTCGACTAGCCAATGATACAGGCACTGTAATTTTTTGGTAGATTCCGTATGCGTCCGCAAGAGATATCGATGGATTTTTATTTGAAGATACCGAAGATGGTGATACAGCAACAATTGGACTTACCGCTGTTCCCCCTTCGTAAAACACGAGTGCGTAGTATTGAACTGACCCAGAAGAATTCACGATATCGCTCACAATATCTGCAGTAAATGCAGGAGGCGTACTAGGAATTTGCGAGAAATCGATATAATTCCTGTCCAAAGCATAACTAATATCCGAAGCGTCATCAGACGATTGTGTTGGCGGAACATACACTTGCAGAGGCTGAATAGGCGCGACGTATGTGTCGGATGTAGGAGTTGGAAGGTTTGAAGCGGTTGTTGTCGGACCTGTTTGTTTTTTTATTGTCGATGTCGAAAAAAAAGTAACTGTTGAAACAGGACCAATGAGCGGTTCTGGTTTTTTTGGGATAAATTGTGAAATAAAATTTGTGGTCTTTGACACGAAAGATTCTGCAAATGATAGTTTCGGCGTATCTCCCACTATTTGTCGTGGCACATATTTAAACACCACATGCTGTCTCGTATAATCAGAATTTATTGTATGCGCAGGAACATGTGGAAGTGTTTTGCTAGACGCTGAAGTAATTATTTTACTTGAGGTCGTTGTTGCTGTTGTCGTAGCGAGAGCAAGAAGTGTTTTAGGTCGAAGAGAAACACTCATTCCTTTCACAAGTTTTTTTGTTGATGTGGCAACCTCTGCCGTGTCTGTTGCCATATTTGTGTATTCACTTGTATCAATTGAAAGCTTTGAAGATCCATCACATGCAAATACACTTGGTGTGCCATCAGGCTGTAGCACCATGCAAAGTGCTCCCATCGGAAGCGTTTCTCCTTTTGGTTTATCAAGAGGATCAATGATTGATTCATCTAAATTTACAGTAATATTTTGTGGATTTTCTGAGTTTGTACGATCTGTTACAACAACAGTCATCGGATTTGCTTCCGTATCAACAAATGAAAGCGGTACTGCAATAATAGTACTTACAGCTTTTTTAGGATTATAAAAACGAACATCATAGTAAGCGATGTTCGTTCCACTTTCATCATATGAATCTGCAACAATATATCCTTTTACAAATGAATCCGCTCCAGAAAAATTTGATTGTGACGAAACAAAAATCGGCAGAAGGTCTGTCTTATAAAAATAAAAATATCCAGCAACAAGAATAAAAAGATAAAGAAGGATCCACAGAGCATAACGACGCACTTTCCTTCCCGACTTTTGTGGTGAAGGAAAAATTTTTGTCGATGAAGGATTTTTTTCTCCCGCTTCTTTTATTTTTTCAGTCGAAAGATTCCAAAGCGGTGAAGAAGGTGAAGGTTTTTGTAAGCCGTCAGGCATGAAAGATGGTAATGCGTTTTTTATTGGCAATTTTCAAGCTGAACATCGAATCCACTAAGACCCGCACTCGTGCCACCCTTCACGTCAGATTGATCTGCAAGACTTCTGTAAGCAGATGGAGAAATATCTATAATACTCGCCTCACTTGGACCACGATCAATAGTTGGAACCCAAAGTTCTACTTTCTTTTTTTCCTTTTGTCCTTGCACACTCACAATCTTACAGAGATGAAGACACTTTCCTAAAAGCACACTATTTGTCGCAACATTATTCTCTCCTCTATATGTTTGTTTCGAAAGAGTAACTTTTGCATTTGCAGGAAGATTTCTAGCGAGCGGATATGCAGAATAATTTCCCGTTGCAGTAATAAGATTTTGTCCGGTAATGGAAGCTTTGACGTTACCAGTTCTGGTCAATAAATCTCTGTCAGAGGGACCACCGAACCACGTCAAATTTTTCCCTTTTGCATAGTATGAAAGTGAATAAGTATTTTGTTTATACGTTCCAGATACACTTTGCGGAGGTTTTTGTGTCGAACCATCAAAACAAACTGGATCAGTATAGCCAATGACTGTCGCAGTAATATTTTTTGGCAAATTGGCAACAACCGATGCCACAGTCTGTCCAGGGCACTTTGCTGCAATAGCAAGAGCGGCACGCCCAATATAATGACCGTATGAATAGTTGTAAGAAGTTTTAGTCCAGTCAAGGGAGCTTGGAACAACAACGTTAGGATCCGATGTGTCGTATGATGGACCAGTAGCATCTTTTGATTGTCTTACCGAATCTGACAATGCTTGAGAAATATCAGACGCTGCTGCACCACAATAACTAGCTTTCACTTTATCAAGATCGAGAGGCTCATGTTTGATATATTTTTCCGGAATTTCAACAAACATAACGTCTGGCGGACCGTCGTATGTCGCCTGCATTGGTGCATAATTATTTACAAGATAGCAAAGCTGATCATTATCACATTTATCTCCCTGCAAACTTGCATGCGCGTTATACCACCCCTGTTCCGAAGTAATAATTTGCTGCACGGTTTCATTTACAGTAGCTTCTTGTCCGGTAATACTTAGATCAACATTTTTTTGCGGTTTTCCAGAATCATCTGTGCTTTGTGCGGTTGTCTGTAGTGCAACCGTAGAACCAACAATAAAAAGTATTGCGATGGAAATAAAAACAAATTTTTGACTCAAGAAATATTTTTTTATTTTAAGAGTGGTCATTATTTTTGTGCTGCTACTGTAAAGCCGTTTCCGATAGTAATTGAATTTGAATATTCACATGGTACTGCAATATAACCAGATTCATCAAGATCATAGCTATAACACATATCACCTGTATATAACTCGTCGGATGTTTTCACAGTATCAGTCGGATCAGTGTTTGTCGCAGAGATCGGCACTACAATATTGTTGTGTACGCCATCTGCATCAGTAAGTGTCATACTCAAATTCTTTGTACTCCCTACCGTTACTGAAGTAGTTGCAAGAGCAAGAACCGGACTTACTTTTGTTGTATTTTCATAAAATCGAACTGCGTAATATGACAAAGCGCCTTTTGAATTCACAATATTGCCAACAATTGAAGCAGTAAAAGAGGGTGGATTAGCAGGAATATTTTCAATACGAGTTGAAGTTCCGGTATTCTCTAAATCAGATGACGGCAGGGTTGAAGAACTTGTATTTGTTGTATCCGATACATCTGATGTTGTTGCTAGGCCCACTTGATCCGGCACCAAAGAATTTTCTGTAACAGAAGAATTTCCACCAAGAATATCAGTAAAGCCTTGTGGACCAATAAGCCAGAGAGCTCCACCTAAAACCAAAATAAGAATGATGATCACCGCCCAAAGAATTTGATGATTGGGCTTTGGCTGATGTGGTGTTATGACTGGTTCTGGAGGCGGAGTCGGTGGAAGAGAATTTCCTGGGCCTGTGGCCGTAGGAGGTGTTGGTGGCAAAGTAGTTCCCATCTTCGGCTCTGGTGTTTGTGGAGATTGTGGTGGAACCCCTACAGTGTTCCCTACATTTAATGGACTCGAAGGACTTGGAGTGTAAGGATTTTGCTGTGGAAAATTTTGAGGAGAATTTTGTGGGGGCATAAAAATAAATTAGATATCAAAGGCTACAGACTAATTATATATAAAAAATAATAAGTAAGGAGAAAAACTGTGTACAACTTTTATACAAGACAAAGCCCCGGTCGCAAGATGCGCCCGGGGCTTTTGTGAATTTTCGCTATTACGTTTTTTACTTGCTCGCGAGCCTTAGCTCCGCAGCATCAAACTTGTCGAGATGCTTTGCCGTCGACGGATCGACGACGCGGAAGTAACGCTTGTCCTTGCCGGCATCGACCACGAGGGCGACCCAAACATTCTTTTTACCTGAGCGCTTCACGACTTCGAACGTGGTTGCATCGCAGATAGCGCCGATCTTGTGACCAGCAGCATCAGCAACGGTTGTGACCACACCGAGATCTTGAAGCTTCACAGAGTAGACACTCATGTGGAGATCCACAGAGAGGCCACGCCCCTCGAGGATCTCGCTCGCGGTCTCCTTTTCCATGATTGGCTCCCCTTTCACAGAGAGCGTATCGGCGTCGGAGAGCGTGATAGTGTCGGCAGTGGCGCAGCTTGTGAAAGCGGCGAGTGTAAGCAAGGCGAGGATGGTGCAGATTTTTTTCATAGTGGGTAGTGTGGGAGTAATTGAGTTTATGCACCTTCCGCGTGAGTACGGCCGGTGCGCTAAAGAAACAAAGCATTTGCTTCATTGGCGCATCGGCCGAAAACGTAACAGTTTCAAAGAACTAATCTGTACTACTATTATACCATATTTAGGTACTATAGTCAATTATACCCCTTCTTGCCTTAAATATAGCAGGTATTACAAACATCAAGGTCGACGTTGTGCACAGCTAGATATGACCACAAAAAAAGAAACCTATTGACAAAACAAAATAAGAGAGTAGAAATGTGAATAACTGTTCTATTACATACCTATGAAAACCATTCATATCCTCATCGCGCTCTGCGCTGCAGTTCTATTCTTGCCCGCCGCTTCGGCTGCCGACAAGAACATCAAGAAGCCGGTCACCCACAAGACGACCGTTCACCCTCACCACAAACCGACGAAACCGAAGAAGACCATCGTCGCCAAGAAGCACCACAAAAAGGCGCCGGCGAAGAAGGCCGTCGTCGCGACAGTGAAGAAGACCTCGCCGAAAACGACGAGTGTCCCGTCGGCCAACCCCACCGTTGCCACGAGCACGGTCGACAAGAAGGACGATCAGAAGATCATCCAGAAGGTCGACCAGAAAATTGAAGTGCGGAAAGCGACAATCGCCGCGACGCCGATGAAGACGACGCAAAAGCTTGGACTCTTCGGCACGATCAAGAAGTGGTTTAGTCACAAAGAAAACAGTCATGTGAAAAAGACCGCCGAGATGGAAAAGCACTCCGTGTGGAACGCAAACATGACTTCGACGCATGAAGTGTACACAGTCTCTTCCCACTTCGGCGGCCTCAATGACTACCACTTCGAATTCCGCCAACCCATGAAATGGGACCGCAAGAAAAGAAAAATGATCGCTTGCGGAAAAAAGCGCCGTGTCAAAATCGTGGACGATTGCGGCTACAGCACACCTCTCGTCAATCCCGTGAGCTCATGCAGAGGCATCTTCACCGGAAACATCAAGGCCGTTTCATTGCCGCCGCAGGAAATCTGCAGCCGATTCAATCTGCCACCGATTCCCAACCACTTCAACAAATCGTATTGGGAAAAATGGCAGTGCGTGCGCGAGTCCGCAGTCGAAGTGACACACCTCGACACTGGTGCGAAGGGTATCTACCCCTTCGGCGACATCGGACCTGGGAAAGATGGCCTTGCTCATGGCTACGGAATGGATCTCACGGTACCAGCGATGCTCGAGCTCGGTGGCAAAAAAGCCGTCGCGAACGGGAGCATTCGCGTCGCATACAAGATCCTTCCCGGCTACTACGCTCGGAAAACCGGGACGCTTCTTGCGAAGCGATAAGAAAAAATGCACATTTACTCAGGCGGAATTTATTCCGCCGATTTTTTTATACAAAAAGAAAAGCGCCGCGGCCTTAAGGC
>JARIGV010000027.1 GCA_029288615.1 Candidatus Tayloriibacteriota bacterium | reverse complement strand
GCCAAGAAGCGCGTGATGCGCTCAAGAGAGGCATCGATAAGGCGTGTGACGCTATCAAATCTACTATCGGTCCTAACGGCAGAAACGCTGTCTTGGGCCGCATAGACATACCACCAATCATCACAAATGACGGTGTGTCTGTTGCTCGCAATATTGAACTCGAAGATGAAATTGAAAATCAGGGCGCATGGATCGTAAAAGAAGCTCTCTCATATGCATCCGCTCGAGCAGGTGATGGAACTACAACCACCGCAGTTATTCTTCAGGCGATTGTAGACAAGCTATTTCAAAAACTAAAAGAAGACGGATCGCTCGTTTCAACAAAACCAAATGTGATTGAATTAATGAACGAAGTTGATACTGCTTGTAATGAGATTGTCGCCAAGCTCAAAGAAAAATCTCGACCAATCACAGAAGAAGAAATATACAATGTCGCAAAAGTTGCTGGTGAATTTGACTGGCTCGCGAAGATTGTTACTGAGATATATAAAAAAATCGGCAAGGAAGGATATGTGAAGATTCAGGAAGGATTGAAAACATCGTACGAAACATTTAAAGGAATCGAACTGGAAGCTGGTTATCATTCCGAATACTACATAAACAATGATGATGGAGAATGTGAGATGAAAAAACCTCTCGTCTTTGTCACGAACCAGTATCTCGATGTGTTTATCATCGAAGCTGTAATTGAGCTCATTAAGGATAATAAAAATATTATTATTATCGCTCCAGATTTTAGCCGTGATTTGCTCAAACGATTTACAACAACAAAACTCAAGACAAAGGAGACAGACTCAGACGGAGATGGTGTTAGTATTGTTCCCCTTAAATTACCGACATATGACAAAGATGATCTATTGCTCGATATTGCAACACTCACAGAAGCCAAGTTTCTCGACAAAAACATCTATTTAAAGCTCGATGATCTCATCGCTCAATTCACTTTGGCTTCTGCTGGCTCTGTAGATAAGGCTATTATTTCAGACAGTAAAAGTACCCTTATAGGTGGAAAAGGTTCGTGTAATGACCGTATAGAGGCTCTAAAAGGTGAACTAGAGTTCACCGAAAGTCTATTTGACCGAGATTTGATTGAAAAAAGGATTGCATATCTCTCCGGAGGCATTGCTACTCTGACAATCGGAGGAAATTCAGACTTTGAAAAAACATACTTCAAACTCAAAGCAGAGAACGCGGTGAGTGCAGTCGCTAAAGCTCTCAATAGCGGAGTTGTGAAAGGAGGAGGTCTTGCTCTTAAAGAGATTGCGGAAGAAGCGCCAGACAACATCCTTTCAAGCTGTATTACTGAACCATACAAACAAATTCAGAAAAATGCTGGTGGAAAACTCGAAATACCTGAAACCGTCGTTGATCCAGTTGACGTCACCATATCATCTCTATCGTCTGCATGCTCTATTGCCGGACGAGTCATCACTACAGAAGTTGTAATAGCTTTCAAAAACAAAAATGACAACAAAGACCAAGGTTAAGATCCGAATGGCAGTAAAAGATTATTTCGAGATGTTTCCTGAAGACTGGGAACTTTGCAAGCTCGATATTGATTACCAGCGACAGAATCTCAAAAACGACTTTGCTGGACTCGAAGGAACCAATGCCCTTAAACGCGCGCTCTTTGCGATACCAGAAAAACTATCTGCAATGATCGGGAAGAAACTTACTGAGGAAGAAAGAAGACTATTTACCCAGAAGGAAAATGCTCGATGGTTCGCCGATGAATTTCCTCAGTTTAAGATCACTAAAAATGTCTAAATCAATTAGGCTCATTGAATTTCTTAAAGAAATTCTTACGGAACAGGAAGTTAAGGCAAATTCACTCACATCACACCGCTATCATTTCACTGATTCGAGTGGTTTCTGGATTTGCGATGAAGAAAATAGAATATCTGTTTTTGGGACGAAAGAATCTCTCATGTACCGACTTATGGAAGAAATCGGGGAACCACTAAAAAATCAAGGGACAGAAATTTACCAGATAAGTCTCTATATATAATGAAAATAGCACTAGCAATGATTGTAAAAGGTGCAGACAATGAAGCAGAGCTTCTTGATCGTTGCCTTGAAAACATCTCTCCATATGTTGATGGGATCTTCATCACTTCGACCCACAAGAAGAGCGAAGAACCAAATAAGAAAGTAAATCTAGTTAGCGCAAAATATAGCGCAAACATGTCATATTTTATATGGCAGAATGACTTTGCAAAAGCTCGAAACTTTAACTTCTCACAAGTGCCTAAGGAATATGATTATATTCTCTGGTGCGATGCCGATGATGTATTCCGCGGACTAGAGGATTTGAGATATATGATTTCTCAGAATCCGTCTGTTGATGCCTTTGCATTCAATTATCTCTATGACTTCGACAAATATAACAACCCTATTGTTGTTCACAAGAAAACTCAGATCGTGCGAAACGATGGATGTGTTGAATGGATTGGCAGACTGCATGAAGACTTCAAAGAAAACCGCGCTTTGATAGTAAAGTTCGTAGAGGATATGGAACGAATGCACCTTACCACAGATGAAAGAGTAAAGGTGGCATTTGAAAGAAATATTGAGATCTCAAAGAAAGAAGCTGAACTTAACCCAAACGATCCGAGAGTATATTTCAACCTCGCTAACTCATATTTTGGTGCTGGGAAAGCGGCGCTCGCGAAGACTGCGTATCTCAAGTTCCTTAAGACTTCTCAATCCAACGAGGAAAAATATATTGCTCATCAGCGCCTTTCTTCGGTAGAACATCAGCTTGGAAATAGAGAGGAAGCAATCAACCATCTCTACACCGCAATTGGTATGTACCCAGAGCTTCCAGATAGCTATAACCTCATGGGCTATCTTATGTTTGAGTACAACATGCTCGATGAAGCTGAAAGATACCTTTTGATCGGACTTGTAACAAAACCGAAGTATCACAAGATGATTGTTTATAATCCACGCGATTATGACTACAATCCGATGATGGCACTCGCGAAGGTGTACTTCAATAAGCACCGTCCAGACTATGCACTCCCAATGCTCAAAGGGTGTCTACAAATTTATCCAAAGGACGGACACATCAAAGAGCTTGTAAAAGAGATGGAAAAAGAACAGGTGCGACTCGAAAAAGTTTTGCAAACCGTATCTCATATCGAAACGCTTGGAGACGATAAAGAAAAAATACTCTACACAATCAACAAACTTCCACCCGATCTTCAGTCACATCCGGCTATCTGCAGAATCAAAAACAAATACTTTGTAAAAACAGAAAGCTCTGGAAAAGATATTGCATATTACTGCGGTGAAACAAAACACGAATGGAATCCTGAAATGGCAAAGACGAAGGGGATTGGAGGAAGTGAAGAAGCTGTAATTAATCTTGCTAAAGAATGGGCAAAAAACGGCTATAATGTTACTGTTTTTAACTCGTGCGGAGTTGAACCGATGGTGTGCGATGGTGTGACATACAAACCTTTCTGGCACTTCAATGCGAGTGATAAGTACGACTATACTATTCTTTGGAGAAGTCCTCGAATTGCCGATCACGAACTCAATACAACAAAACTATTCGTCGATCTCCATGATGTTATTTCAGAAGGTGAATTTAATGAGAAACGTCTCAAGCGAATCAATAAAATATTTGTAAAGACAAAAGCGCATCGAGATCTATTCCCGCATGTGCCTGACGATAAATTTGCCATTATTCCAAATGGACAGGATTTTGAGTTGTTCAATCAGAAGGTAGAAAAAGATCCGTACCTCCTTGTAAACACATCTTCACCAGACCGATCAATGGATGTTTTGCCTAAACTATTTAAGGAAGTAAAAAATCAAGTTCCAGAAGCTCGATTGAAATGGGCGTATGGATTTGAGATCTTCGATAATACATTTGCAAACGATAAAGAACGAATGGAATGGAGAAACAAGATCATCAAGGAAATGGAAGAAGCCGGTATTGAAAACCTCGGCCGTCTATCACAAAAAGATTGTGCGAAACTTTATCTCGAAGGGCGCATTCTAGCTTTCCCGACGGAATTCTTTGAGATCGATTGTATCACCGTCAAAAAGGCTCAGGCGTGCGGATGCAAACCTATTACAACAGATTTTGCAGCACTTGATGAAAGTGTGCAATACGGAATCAAGATCCACTCACCAAAAACAAAAGATAACTGGTCAAAACCATATCAGGTTTCATTCGGCCTAGAAAGTCATAAAGCACAGGAAGAATGGGTCAAAGCTGTTGTTGAGGAGCTAAAGAAGCCGATGAAAGAAGAAACTGAAATGATGGAATGGGCCAAAAAGTTTGATTGGAAGATTGTGTCTAAACAATGGATAGAAAACTTATAGAAAGGTTCAATAAATATATTAACAAGTCGAGTTCCTGTTGGGAATGGACAGGTGGTATTAATTCTACTGGTCGTGGAATAT
>JARIGV010000034.1 GCA_029288615.1 Candidatus Tayloriibacteriota bacterium | reverse complement strand
AGTTTATATATGAAGGGAGAAATGATCGAAGTCCTCCCACCTTAAGAGCTCCGCTCTTAATCTGTGCAACAGAGCTTACATTAATTGGCCCTGGAGTGTTGTTTGAAGGTGGGTTTGATGAAGGGCCTGTCCAGGCTGCAGATGCATAAGACACTGAAAGACCAATGATCAAAGCAATCGAGATTAATTTAAAGTTTTTAAATATTTCTTTCTTCATTAACTTTTCTGACAATAGAGAACGGCTACGTTTTTCGGGCGTGTTTCATTACCACCAGCCGACGAAGTATTTGCTGGTACTGAAGAGTATGCTGCTGTCATATTGCCGCTATCTCCATGTCTGATGGCTTGAGTTACGTTTTCAAATGAATAAGTGTGGCTGTGATTTTTGAATTGGTCCGCTTGGTAGCTTCCTACAGCACGATTCAAACCATCGACATCTTTATTTGCTCCTTTATCAAGACCTCGGAGAAAAACTCCTCGTGCATCAATGGTTCCCGCTGTTCCATCAGCAGTTACCCATCCATCAGGACATGCTGTGAGATCAAAAGCCATAATAGCTCCGACTGGAATTCCGCCACCGCTGCCACCAACACTTCCACAATTGTTTCCATCCTGATCACAGTACGCACTTGCACCGATTTTACCGTTTACAGCAAGCGAAAGAGATTGGAAAGAAGTTCCTTTGCTTGAAAGGTCTGAGCTTGAATCATAATTTACATATGCAGGAAGAAACGAACGGAAACCTCCGACTTTTAGCGGACCGGATTTTACCTGTTCTGCAGAGCTCACATTAATTGGAGCAGATGCGTTTGATCCTGGAGGTGTTGCAGAAGGTCCTGTCCATGCAAATGCATAAGACACAGAAAGACCTATAACAAGCGCAAGTACAAGAATTTTAATTTTATCTGCGATATTTTTCATTCTGCTTTTATTGTGCGCCGCGAGATGATGTCGCTGTCTTAACACCCGGACTTGGTGCCAAAAGTTTTTTCATCGCATCATTTTTTTCAGCTGCAGTCATTGGACGAGTTGTTGATGCTGAAGAAGACTGGAGAAAATCAACACTTGGTTTATCTTTTTCAGAGTATGCAGCAGATGGAGTGTAATCTTCAGTCTGCCCTGCTCCCTTTTTATTTACATTAAGGTTATACCAGATAGCTATGACAACAGCAGCGAGAACAATAAGTGCACACACAATGTAGATAACGATATGAGTTGTATTCCCTCTTTTCATTTTAGTTGATCTCAACGATCTTTGGATTAATAGAACAAGTTGCTGTTTTCTTCACCTGCGCACCACTATCACCTTGTGTACATGTGAGAAGGAATGGTGATGTCACGATGATGTTGTAAACCTGTTGTGTTCCGCTTGCACCAATCTGATTTGGATTAAACGGTCGCACGCTATGCTTTCCTGTGATCTCACAAGTTGTGTTTTGATTATATCCAGAAAGCTGCCATGAAAGCGTACACATATATCCAGGATTTCCGATTGATGGAACAGCTCTGAAATAATTTATACCGAGATTTCCATCTGATGGATTGCTTTGATTACAGCTTGATTGCACAACAACTGAAATTGAAGGAGTCACAGCTGAATTTCCTCCTCCATCGATTGCTTTGATTTCATATACCGCCGTGCTACCAAGTGTATTTCCTGCATCATCATATGTCGCTGTATTTGACTGACCGATCTCGCTAAATCCACTACCGTTTGATTTAAGAATATGATATGCGATTGGCGCCTGACCTTGAGAATCATTCCATGAAAGATGTACTGTTGCGTCAGTTGAAGTTGCAGTTCCACAGATGCTGTATCCTGAAATTGCTGAAGGTGGTGTGACGCAAGAACCAGACGTTGTGACAGACACATCACTGCTTTGCGCAGATGTTCCAATATCGTTTTCCGCTGCGACTTTGTAGTAATACGTATTTCCGAGAGAGAGATTATCATCGGTATATGTTGTTCCACTTGAATTTCCTACAAGAGTATAAGTTCCTGATTCAGTTGTTGATCGATAAATATCATATGAAATTGAAGTTTCACCTGTTGATGCACTCCATGAAAGATCTGCAGCAGCAGTGTCTCCTGTTGCAGAACAAGCAGGACTTGCTGAAACGTTTGATGGAACACTTGGGAATCCATCACAAACTCCAGCAGTCGATTGTGATGTTGCATCAGTTGTTGAAATTACATTTCCAGAAGCATCAGCTGCTACGATTGTGTAGTAATACGTTGCATTGAAAGGGAGATTCTTGTCTACGTATGTTGTTTTTGTGCCTGCGCTAAGATCAGTGTACTGACCTGAAGGCGTTGTAGATCTATGAATATGATACGAAGCAGCACCAGAAGATCCAGGCCATCGAATTGTTGCTGTTGCGTTTGTTCCGTCTGCACCACAAGACATAAAGACAATCGGTCTATTACCCGAGTGAACCACAGCATAGTTAACACTTGAATTTGTATCAGTGTGATTGAAGCTGATCCAACCTACGACATCAGAGCCCCAAGCAAAATTTGAAAAAAAGCCGGTAGAATCATTGTATTGCACTCCATAACCAGAGCCATGAAGACTAATCCAACCGTCCCAGCCGTCTGCAGAATTTGCTGAAAGAGCTTTCGCCCAACCAGAAACAGTGCCATCAGAATTTACTGTTGGTGTACAGCTTCCAGAAGGACAACCTGAGACATCCGCCGCATTGAAACTAATCCAGCCAATATTGTCTGACCAGGCATATCCAGAAAGTACACCTGAAGCATCGTCCATATCAACACCGTATTGTGATGTACCGCAGGTACCGAGGTCTGTACAGCTAAAGCTGATCCAACCAATATTATCTGACCAGGCAAAACCAGTAACATCATTTGCTGAAGTATTGTCAGTACCTGCGTATGTAGTATGGGCAGTAAAAAGGAGGCTTACTGCCATAGCAGAACAAAGGAAGCAGAGAGAAAAGAAAGAAAATGTTTTGAACATTCGCAACATTGAAGTTATACATATTATATAGTGTGCTTTCTCTTACCTCCTAACCTCAGCCTGTGGATAAGTTGTTGAAAATGGAAGGATTTGACAAAAATCCCTAATTTTGTATAATTCTTACATTAAAAGTTCGCTTCGGCGGGCTTTTTTTAATAAAAAACGCTATGTTTGACCTAAAAGTAATTCATTCAGTCCTAAGTCAGCTCGAAGAGGAGCGCGGTATTCCGCGAACAAAAGTCCTCGAAGCTATTGAAGCTGCCCTTGCGACTGCTTATAAAAAAGAATATGGAAAGCGCGGACAGATCGTACGTGCTACTTTCGACATTAATACCGGAAAAACAGACTTTTTCCAGGTAAAGGTTGTCGTTGAGCCAAATCAGGTGATTATGGAAGACGAAGAGCCTCGTGAAGACGATGAGCGAATCCGCTTCAATCCTGAGCACCACATGCTTCTTTCTGATGCAAAAATGATCAAAAAGGACGCAAAAGTAGACGATGAGATCATCTTCCCTCTCGAATCTAAGGCTGATTTCGGCCGTATCGCAGCTCAGACTGCAAAACAGGTCATCATCCAGAAGATCCGTGAAGCTGAAAAAGTCTCTGTTTTTGCTGAATTCGGACAAAAAGAAGGAGATATCGTTACAGGAATGGTCCAGCGTATCGAGCGTGGAAACATCTTCTTCGATATGGGACGAGCATCAGGAATCCTTCCTTATGAAGAGCAGATCCCTGGTGAGCGATACCGACAAGGCGAGAAAGTTCGCATGTATCTTACAAAGGTAGAAGAAACTCCTCGCGGTGTGTTCCTCCGCCTCTCACGTGCTCATCCAAAATTCCTCGAGAAACTTTTTGAAATCGAGGTACCAGAAATTGTTTCAAAAGTTGTTGAGATCCGAGCGATCGCTCGAGAAGCTGGCTCGAGGTCAAAAGTTGCCGTCTACTCAAATGATCCACACATTGATCCAGTTGGTTCAATGGTAGGACAGCGAGGTGTTCGAGTATCGACTGTTATGTCTGAACTCGGTGGAGAAAAGATCGACATCATCGAATGGTCTCCTGACGCAGGAAAATTTGTTGAGGACGCACTCTCACCAGCAAAGGTTCAGAAAGTAGCAATTGACGCAGACACAAACACTGCAACAGTTGATGTCGCTGAAGATCAACAGTCACTTGCGATCGGAAAAGGCGGACAGAATGTACGACTTGCTGCAAAGCTCACAGGATACAGAATCGATATTAAATCTGTGAAAGGCGAAGCGATTGCTTCAGCGGATGCAGATGATGAAGAAGCTCTCGAAACAGAATAAATAAAACCAAAAGCCCCGGAGCTTTGCTCCGGGGCTTTTTTTGTGATTAAATCACTTCGTAATTAATATAAATTTATGATCAAAGTTTTTGGACACATCTCACCAGACACAGACTGCACAGGTAGCGCCATTCTCTGGGCGTGGTATTTAAATACACATCGAAGCGAAAAAGCAGAAGCATTTGTTCTTGGCACTCTCAACAAAGAAACACAATTTGTTTTGAAGCGCTGGAATATCCCTGAACCATCTCTTCTCGAAAAAATCGAACCAGGAGAAAGTGTTGTCATCGTTGATACAAACAACCCTCAAGAACTTTTTCCAAATATTTCTGAAGCGAATATTCTTCACATTATCGATCATCACAAACTCTCAGGACTTGTCACAAAAGCTCCAGTCGAAATGACACTTAAAACTTTTGCTTCGACAGCATCAGTTATTTTTGAAGTTATGAATCTAAAAACAGAGGAGCTTCCGGTACACGTCGCAGGACTTCTTCTTTCATGTATTCTTTCTGACACACTTGCTTTCCGTTCTCCAACAACGACTCCGCACGATAAAGACATTGCAGAAAAACTTGGAAAAATTCTTGATCTCGATATTAATGAGTATGCAAACGAAATGTTTGCTGCGAAATCTGACATGTCAGATTTCTCAGACGAAGGACTCATTCACATCGACAGCAAGAAAACAGAACTTGGAAATAAAAATATTCGTATCTCTGTGGTTGAAACAACTGATCCTGCATCCATCCTTGCTCGAAAAGACGGCATCGTGAATGCAATCAAAAATATTATTACCGAAGAAGGTGATGTCGATGATGTTCTCTTCTTTGTTGTTGATATCTTTAAAGAAGAAGCGACGATTTTCACATACAATGATTTTATTAAAGGTATCATCGAGAAATCTTTCAGTGTCACAGTCGTAAGCGATACACAAGTATTACCTGGTATCGTCTCTCGCAAAAAACAAATTCTTCCCGCTCTTCAATTACCATAAATAAAAATCCCCGCTCATGCGGGGATTTTTATTTATGTTTATTTATGATGAGAAGCCGAGACACTTCGTCTTTATCATGTGAATGCGTACATAACGACTTCCCTGACTTTGATATCCGTTTGCAACAGTCACATCAATAGTATTCGCAGTTTTGTTGTACCACTTTGTATAGAAATAAAGATATGCAGCATTTGGCTCTCCTGCTTGAAGGGTTACCGGCTGCGAGTGTGCAATTGTATAGTTTGTATCACCTTTTTCTTCCATATAGACCATTGTCTCAGTTGTGCCAAGATTATGTGTCAAAGTCTTTACTGCACTGCTTCCAAAATCTACCCATCCGCTATCATAGACGTCTGAAGCGGTACATGCTCCGCTTCCACCTGTCGGAGCGCCACTACAATTATTCCCATCCTGATCACAATACGCACTTGCACCAACCTTGCCGTTTACAGCAAGAGCAAGAGCCTGAAATGACGCAGGTTTAGAAGTAAGATCTGTATTAGTATCGTAGTTTATATATGAAG
>JARIGV010000029.1 GCA_029288615.1 Candidatus Tayloriibacteriota bacterium | reverse complement strand
GAGATGTGTATAAGAGACAGGAACTCAACCTCGGAGACAAAATCGCGCGAACATTTTTCGTTATCTCTTACCCTCGTTATCTTACAGAAAGCTGGTTTGCACCGATCATCAACCTTGATCGAATTTTTGATATCTCAATCTTTGTTCATCCTATCGACACTGCGCAGATCCTTCGCCAATTCCAGAAAAAAGTAGCCGAGGTACAAAGCCAGATTGCGACGAGAGAGGCGAAAGGACTTGTTCGAGATCCAGTTCTTGATACTGCGTATCAAGATCTTGAAAACCTTCGAGATCAACTCCAGCAAGCACAGGAGAGAATTTTTGATGTCGGTCTCTATATTACTCTCTACGGAAGCACACCAGAAGAGCTTGATAAAATCGAGTCAGAAGTAAAATCAATCCTCGAAGCAAAGCTTGTTTATATAAAACCGGCTCTTTTCCAACAGGAACAGGCATTTCGCTCTGTTGTGCCGATTGCAGATGACGAAATTCAAATTCACTCAAAGCTCAATTCTTCACCTCTTTCTTCAATCTTTCCCTTCATTTCTTTCGACCTCACATCGGATAAGGGAATTCTCTATGGAATCAACAGACACAACTCTTCTCTTATTCTTTTCGATAGATTTTCTCTCGAAAACTACAACTCTGTAACTTTTGCTAAAGCCGGAGCAGGAAAAAGCTACTGCACGAAGCTTGAGATTCTCCGATCACTTATGTTCGACGTTGATGTGATCGTCATCGACCCAGAAAGGGAATACGAGTATATGGCAGAAGCTACGGGTGGCCGTTATTTCAACATTTCTCTTACATCTGAAAACCATATCAATCCTTTTGACCTTCCAATCCCTCGCGAAGATGAATCTCCAGCCGACGTTCTTCGTTCAAACATCATCAACCTTGTTGGTCTTTTCCGCATCATGCTTGGAGGCCTTACACCAGAAGAAGATGCAATCATCGACCGAGCCATTACAGAAACATACGCTCTTAAAGACATCACACCTGATTCAGATTTTTCTACGATCGAGCCTCCACTTATGTCAGACTTCGAACTCGTGCTCGCTGGTATGGAAGGAGGAAATTCTCTCGTACAACGACTTGAAAAATATACGAAGGGAACATGGGCAGGTTTCATCAACAAACCAACAAACGTCGACATCAATAAAAAATTCGTCGTGTTCTCACTTCGAGATATGGAAGACGAACTCAAACCTGTAGCGATGTACATTGTGACCCACTACATTTGGAATGCGATTCGTCAGAAACTGAAGAAAAGACTTCTTGTTATCGACGAGGCGTGGTTTATGATGAAATCTGAAGATACGGCTTCATTCCTTCTTTCTTTGGCAAAACGAGGACGAAAATATTACTTGGCACTTGCGACAATTACTCAAGACGTTGAAGACTTTCTTAAATCGCCTTACGGTACGCCGATCATTACAAACTCTTCGATTCAAATTCTTCTTAAACAATCTCCATCATCAATTGATGCGATTCAACACACCTTCAACCTTACCGATGAAGAAAAATTTCTCCTTCTCGAATCTGATGTAGGAGAGGGGATCTTCTTTGCGGGGCTCAAGCACGTAGCAATTAAAGTTATTGCTTCATACACAGAGGATCAGATTATTACATCTGACCCTGCACAGGTTCTTGCGATCCAGCAGCAGAAAAAAGAGGCAGAGGAAAATTCTCTCTAAATGGAACCTAAGCAAAAACCAGAATATCGCATGCAATCAACAGAGATCGTCGTTCTCTGTTTTGTTGCTCTTTTGGCTGATCTTTTGACCCTTATTCCGTTTGCAGGTGATATTATCGCTCCAATTTTCTGGGTACTTTTTTCTGGTTATCTTTTTGCTAGGGGTTTTGGGTTCATAAATGTATGGAGACTTATTCCTGAAGCTGTATCTTTTGTAGCAGAACTGATTCCCGGCGTTCAGGAAGTCCCCACAATCATTATTGGAACCGTTATTATTATCGTACTTTTGCGAATGGAAGATCGTACTGGCCTAAAACTCACAAAGACAGGAAGTCTGAAGAATTTATCGCCAAGCAATCTAAAAACCATGACTTCTGAAACAAGAGGCATACTTGCAGTGACAGGAAACAATCCTGATGAAAATATTAATTCGACATCAAAAGGCAAAAAACTAAGCAATGCCCCTAGATTCGGTCCATCATCAAGGGTTTCAGAGCGCCAGCAAACAAATGCAGAACGATTTAGAAACGCAAAGGTTATAGACGCAAGAGTCATAGAGTCATCAGAGGGAGGTAGCACTCCTTCATCATCGGGACCAAATTCATCAGGACAGAGCGGCTCCGGACCAAGTATTTCTTCAGGACAAAGCAGCAAAAAATAAAAGATTTCCTCATATAAAATCGCTTGCTCTTTATTTTTGCGATACAATATATCCAATGAGACAAGCACTCATCATAACTTCAGTTGTTTTTTTCTCACTTTTTTTAGCTGACAGTGCACTAGCACAGTCTGCTGGTTCTATTCCTGCACAAATCCCTGAACTCAAGGAGCAAATCTATGTTGATATGAGCCCAGAAAATCCAAAAGCTCTCGATCAAGTCACTATTTCTCTCGAAGCATATGGCACAAATCTCGACCAAGCAACCATCACATGGAAAGTAAATGGCACCGTTGCAGCAAAAGGACAAGGTCTTAAAGTTTTTAGAGTTCAAGCAGGGAAGAGTGGTGAAACAAAAACTGTAAATATTGCCATCGCTCCTCCTGGCGCACCGCTTATACAAAAGACGGTAATCATTTCTCCTCAGGATCTCGATCTTTTATGGGAAGCACGCACTTACATTCCTCCGTTTTACCGTGGTAAAGCGATGTACACGCCACAAGAAAATGTAGTTGTTGTTGCAATGCCAACATTCAAAGCGGGGAGTGGCCTAGCAGACCCATCAAAACTTTCTTATACATGGAGAAAAGATGATGAAGTTCAGGGGGATCAGACAGGACTTGGATACAATGTTTTTCATTTGAAAGGCTCAATACTTCTTTCAAATAATTACATTCAAGCTGATGTCACCGGATCAAATGGAGAAGAGGCAGTATCGGGATTTAATCTTGGTCCGATCACACCTTCTGCTATCTTCTATGAAAATAATCCTTTGTATGGAATTCTTTTCAATAATGCGATCATAAGTAATTCAAATTTCACCACTGAAGAAAAAAACCTTATAGCAGAGCCATATTTCTTTGGTGTCTCATCTCTAAATGACCCTTCTCTTACATACAAATGGACTTTAAATAATAGCCCAATCAATGTTTCCGATCATGACTCTATAGTTACATTCAGAAATACGAATAATGAAGATGGCACATCACTTATCGGCGTTACAATCGACAATTCGAAGAATTTTCTTGAAGAAGCAGTAAACAGTGTGTATGTAAATTTTGTTACACCTAAGAAAATCTTTAATTTTTAAAATGAAGAAAAAAGTTTTTTTTACTATCGCATTTGCATCAACAGTTCTTCTTTTTATCTGTGGCGTGCAAAAAATTGAAGCAGCTGATGGGCAAAACTATCAGTATGTACCACTCGCACCAATTGGTCAGTATGTTCCTGCTCAAAATGCCACGGGAGGAAATTTGAGCGGTTACATCAATAACATGTATAAACTTGGAATTGGTATTGCTACTGCCCTTGCTGTCCTTATGCTCATGTGGGGAGGAATTACATATATGACAACAGATGCAATCGGCGGAAAAGAAGAGGCAAAAGAAAAAATTAATAATGCTTTTCTTGGCTTATTCATCGCTCTTGCTTCATATCTTATTCTCAAAACAATTAACCCCGATCTTCTTAATACGAATCTTGATTCAAAAATTCAAACAGTAAACGCTCCAGGTACGGCCGGGGTTGCACAAGGTAGCACAGGGGGAGTAAATACTGTGCCTGATGACGCCAATGGAGGTGGCGTTCTTTCATGGGACAACTGGTCAGACGCTGATCAAGCGGCGTTTGATA
Organism: Candidatus Tayloriibacteriota bacterium; assembly: GCA_029288615.1. Lineage (GTDB taxonomy): Bacteria > Patescibacteriota > Minisyncoccia > Phycocordibacterales > CAIRYW01 > JARIGV01. The sequence goes on along the minus strand of JARIGV010000029.1, from coordinate 25,123 downwards.
ATCCAGACGATCCGGGACACGACGCAGCGATTGCAAAAGCTACTGCAATAGCAAACTCCACAGACGCAATTAATAACTCTCAAATTAGTTGGGATAATTGGACAGATGAAGACCAGGCAGCATTTGAAAGTGGAGATGATGCTGCGATAGCAAAAGCTGAGGCAATTGCTGAAATTGTTGCTCAAAATGAAGGCGATGCAAGCAGAGGATGGGTAAAAAACTACGGCACGGTTGCAGCAAACAGCCTTTCAGGAAATACATTTCCAAACCAGAGCTGGAATGCCTACGCTCTTCAACAAATACAAGATTCTGGAATCCTTGGTCTAAGCCCTGGTGATGCTTCAAAATATTTTGCTGGTGGCACACCAACAGCAAATGGTTATTTGAGCCTGCTTGCAAGCATTGCAAATAGTGAATCGGCTTTTAATCCTGCAGATAACACCGCACAGCATCTTAAAGATGGTAACTCATCTTTCTCATCAGAAGGACTTTATTCTTTGAGTATTGGTGATGCCGCTGTAAAGAATGTTGCGAATGCAAATGGAGTCACACCACAACAAGTTCTTGGTAATCCATATCTCAGCACACAAGCCGCTGTTCAGATACTAAAAGGAAACATACAGAGAAGTGGAGTAATAAATGATGGTACAAATGCTAGCTATTGGGGACCTCTCATAAGAAATCAGTAGATAAATATAGTAGAATTTAACAAATGTCTCGAAAAAATTTTCTCATCACAATAGCAATCGTCATCCTCATACTTCTCGTCGCTCTTTTTGGTTTCTTCTACTATGTAAACAAAAGAAGCGGGGGAAATGAAACGATCACACAAACGATTTCAAATTTCCTTCCTTTCGGCAATCAAAATAATGGTGCCGGCTTTCAAAATAATGGTGGGAACAATGGGCAAGGAGGAAATGGAAGCAATTCCACAACAACTGTCACAGTCCCAAATGGAAACACATATGTGATACTTCCCAAACTCCGCCAGATCACAACAACTCCAACAGCAGGCTCAGTCATCATTGAAAGAGACCGTGATGTGATTGTAGATCGCATCAAGAAAACAATTCGAGAATTCTATATTCGTTACATGGATAGGGGAACAGGACACATTGGCGAAACAAAAACAACTTCACTCGATACAATCGAAGTTTCAAATGCAACAATTCCAGAAAGTTATCAGACAATTTTCTCAGATGATGGAAACTCATTCCTTGCACGTTTTCTTGCAGCCGACAACAATACAATAAAAACTTATTCAGGCGTTCTCCGACCAGCTCTCACTACAACAAGTGCGACCGCAACGACGACAGCTACAAGTACGATAGCTGTCGCAACAACCACTGCGGAGACAACATCCACATTTAAAAATATTACTGGTCTTTATCTTCCAACAGATATAAAGGAATTTGCATTTTCTCCATCGCAAACAAAGCTTCTTTCTTCTTATTATGATATTGCAAATGATGGTGGGGCACTTGTCCTTTCTGACAGAAATGGAGCGAAAGCAAAAACAGTTCTCTCAAGTCCACTCCGTGATTGGCTCGTTTATTTCCCAACAGAAACAAAAGCTCTAATTGCGACAAAACCATCAGGAATTGCGACGGGAGATTCATTTATTCTTGATGTAACAACCGGAGCGCTTTCAAAACTTATCGGTGGAATCACAGGTCTTACCGTTCTTCCTTCTCGAGATTTTACCTATACACTTATTGGTACTGGCGGACAAACAATTTCTCTTTCAGTAATACGAACAGCCGATAAAAATCAGACGGGGCAGGGACTTGGAACACTTCCTGAAAAATGTGTGTGGTCTAAAGCAGATCTCGCAGTCTTTTACTGTGCAGTACCAGAAGCACTCGCCGGAGGAATGACATATCCAGACGCGTGGTATCAAGGTCTTGTATCATTTGATGATTCAATTTGGAAACTTAATATCAAAACAGGACAGACAACTGAAATTGCTATTCCAGAAAAACTTGCGAATGTCTCAGTTGATGCAATAAATCTCGATGTTTCAAACGATGACAGCTATCTTACTTTCATCAATAAAAAAGACCTCACATTGTGGGGCCTCACACTCTCATCTCCGACGACAACTACAACATCATCGACCGCTACAACGACTCCTTCTCGTTAAAATTCTTCTTCTTTGACTGGAGATTCTTCAACGTATTTCACAACAAGGTGACGATCTCTTCCGCTACCAACTGATTCTGTTTTTATATTTGGCATTCCTTCGAGAGCCGTATGAATAATCATACGGTCATAAGAAGACATCGGCTCCATTTCTATATCATGTCTGAAAGAACGAGCGCGTTCTGCAATAATAGCTGCTTTTGTTTTGAGTGCCTCAACATTTCTCGCGAGTCGTCCATTCACATCAACAGTTACTCGTGCATCTTCACCGATATCTTTCACAAGCATTCTTTTTACAAGATGTGAGAAAGAATCGAAACGCTCACCATCGCGACCAACCATTGGTCGATCGTCCTGACTTTGAATTGAAATATTCCAAGAGCCTTGGTCTCCTTCAACTTTGATAGAAGGTGCGGGCACAGAGAGGTGCTCCAAAAGCTCTTTTACCATTTTTTCGATCTTCTCGTTCATAGACTTCTATATTAGCCGTAAGGCCAATGAAGTCAATAAGCGATTATTTGATGTTTTTCTTGAGAAATAGCTCCTGAACAATAGTGAAGCAATTTCGTGTAGACCAGTAGAGGGGGAGTGCAGAGGGAAGAGTGAGGCCGATAAGGAAAATGATAGCAGGGAAAGTATATTTCATCTGCATATTCATAGAATGGGCAAAATCCTGACCAAGAGATGGTTTGTCGCTCTTTGCCGGCTGATTTTTTGCCATAAGTTTTGCTTGGAAGAACTGAGTGATGCCCGCAATAAGAGCTACGAAGATGTTTTTTTGGCTAATATCGAGAATCCCAAGGAAATTCATGCTGACAGCTGCCGGCGCCTTCACAAAAGAATAAAGAAGCTCTGTGTGGACCATTGGAAGACCGCCACGGAGGAAAACATAGTAGAGAGCGAAGAGAATAGGGAGTTGAATAAGCATCAAAATGATCATTGAGAACGGATTGATCTTATTTTTCTGATAGAGAGCAAGCATTTGTCGGGCCTGTTCCTGTTTATCAGTAATTTCTCTGATTTTTGCCATTTCAGGCTCGATTTCCTTAAGTCTCATCTGGCTTCGGATGGCACTTTTTGAAATAGAGAAGAGAAGGAAGCTTACAACTATAGTGAGGACCACCACCGCAACCCCAGCATCCCCACCTGGAATAAAAGAAACGAGCAAAATAAGGGCGTTATAGAGCGGATTATAGAAAAAAGTATTGAAAAGATATGACATATATTGTGTATTTTGTTATTTCCTACCTATTATAGCGCATGCTTTGGCAAAATCAGCAGATAAATCAGCTATTTTTGCATCTAAGATACTCTTTCTGAGTATAAATATAGCCTTGATAAGCCCTATTTCGGGTAAAACCTTTCGAAATACCTCTCGAGCGCGTCTTTTTGCTTTATTGCGGAGAATTGCTGTCGTAAAAATCTTTTTCGATGCTATAAAGGCTACTTTTATACCTTCTCTAGAATCAGAAATAGCCATTTTAGCAGTAAAATGGCTTGAATTAAGGCTTTTTTGCTGTTTTATCAGCACCTCGATGTCTTCTTTCGAAAGCCTATAAAGGCGTTTGAGTCCCATATAGTAAGTGGGAAGGGGAAATTAGACCGTTGAGAGCTTTCTTCGGCCTTTTCGTGCGCGAGCTTTGAGAACTCTTTTTCCTCCGTGGCTCTTCTTTCGTGAAAGAAAGCCGTGTGCTCGTGCTCTTTTTCTCTTTTTTGGCTGGTATGTTCGTGACATAGGACGCCATCATAACATAAGTGTGCAAAGTGGGAAAGTATGTTGTCTAAAAACCCTTTCTTTTAAATATAAAAGAGAAGTTTTACACATATCCACAACTTATCAACATAGTTATAAACTAATTTCAAGTTACGAATATTTTCGTGGAAGTTATAATACGTGTGACCTAAAAAATATATTATGGAAGAAAAAGAATCATTGTGGAATAAAGTACTAGCAGATGTTGAACTCGCACTTTCAAAAGCAAACTTCACCACATGGTTTAAAGACACAAATATTGTTCGCGTAGATGATGGGGTGGTGGTCGTTGGGGTGCCAAATGCATTCGTCAAAGACTGGCTATTCAATAAATATCATCGCATGATCCTCAAATCTCTCCGCGAGGCTTCAGAACACGTGCGCTCACTTGAATATACTATTGTGAAAGAGCCAAAGAAGGAGATTGATCCTTCTAAAAAGAAGCCTATGTCATTCTCAGCTGAACTTCCATTGGCAGATCTCTATATAAATAAGGATGATAACCTCAATCCTCGCTATACTCTTGATTCTTTCGTTGTAGGCCCTTTCAACGAGCTTGCGCACGCAGCTGCAACAGCAATCATCAAGCATCCAACCTTCTACAACCCTCTTTTCTTCTACGGAAACACAGGACGTGGCAAGACTCACCTCATTCAAGCAATTGGAAATCAAATCAAAAAGGATTCTCCGGAGAAAAAAGTCTATTACATGAGCTCTGATAAGTTCTACAACGACTATAGCCTTGCTATGCAAGAGGGAAGGATCAATCAATTCAAAGAAAAATATCGAAAATATGATCTTTTTATCATGGACGATATTCAATTCCTTTCAAAAAAGGAAAGAACACAGGAAGAACTCTTCCATCTTTTCAACTATCTCCACGAAAACAATAAACAAATTATCTTTTCTTCAGATCAGCACCCAAATTACATCCAAGATCTTGAAGACAGACTTAAATCACGTTTCGTTTCGGGAATGATTGTGGATATTCCTGAGCCAGATTACGAATCTCGTGCAGCAATCATCAAAAATAAGTCTATAATCCGCAATTTTACCCTTCCAGATAGCACAATCGACTATCTTGCAGGCGCGATCGAAGGAAACATTCGTGAACTCGAAGGCGCTCTCAACTCAATTATTTGCCAAACAGAGCTTAAAGGCCGTGATCTCGATCTCGCAGAGATAAAAAATCTCATAAAAGATACCGCTAAACCTGTAAAATCAGTTTCAGTAAAAGATGTAGTGAAGGTTATCTCACAGTTTTACGACATAGAGGAATCATTCATAAGTGATAAAACACGAAAGAAGGAGGTGGTGAAGCCTCGACAGATTGCAATGTACATACTTCGTGAGGATTACAACATCTCATATCCTTCTATTGGGCAGAAACTTGGAGGAAGAGATCACACAACAGTTATTCATTCATGTGAAAAGATTAAAAACGATCTTAAAAACAACAATCAACTACTTCAAGAGCTCACTCAGATACGAGCAATGCTGTAGCGTGTACATAAGTTGTTGATAAGTTTGTGGATAGCTGGTGAGAAACTATAGAAAAAGTATTGTAGAAGATGTTGGTAAAAGGGGAAAAGTAAGAAAAATTAGAAAGTAATTCACAGAATTACATACGAAATCCACAGGAAAGATAAGAAAAAAATTCAGAAATACCTAAGAAAATAAAGATATTAACAAACTTATCCACATATCCACAGACTTTATTAACAATAAATTTTTATGAAAGTTGAAATAGCAAAAGAAAAGATACTCGGAGCCGTTGGCCACGCTGAGCGCATCGCTGGAAAACATGTCTCTCTTCCTGTTCTTTCATGTATTGTTCTTGAAGCAAAGAAAGACGAACTTGTTGTGAAGGCAACTAATCTAGACGTGGGAATTGAAATAAATTTACCAGCCAAAGTTTTAAGTGAAGGGGTTGTTGCTCTTTCTCCTTCACTTCTCAAATCTTTTCTTTCAAACTCTGACTCAGAAAAGGGAATTACTTTTGAACTCGTAGAAGGAACTCTTAAGGTAAACGCAGGAGGAAGTAAGGCATCTATTAAAACAATGAATGCTGAAGACTTTCCTGCAATCCCCCGAGTTGTGTCTGAAAAGAAATTTTCTCTACCAACAAAAGATTTCGTAACAGGTGTAAATTCTGTGTGGTACAGCGCATCACTCGGAAGCTTAAAACCCGAGCTTTCGAGTGTGTATATCTTTCCATCAAATGAAGACCTTGTCTTTGTATCAACTGACTCATTTCGTCTTGCTGAGAAGAGAATAAAGGCAAAGAAGGCTAAAGATGCAGATCCTATGCTTGTGCCATTTAAAAATATTTCTGAAATAGCTCGTGTCTTTGGAAATATTTCAGGTGATGTTGATATTGTCTCTGATAAAAATCAGGTTTCATTCTTTGTGCCGGGAATTCACATCACATCTCGTGTAGTTGATGGTAATTTTCCTGATTACAGACAGATCATTCCAAAGGAATTTATTTCATCAGCGACAGTTCTTAAAGATGATTTTGCAAAAGCTCTCAAACTTACAGGAACATTCTCAGATAGCTTCAATCAACTTATATTTTCACTCTCAGTATCAGGAAAAAGTCTTGAGATAAAAACAAAAAATAATGATGTAGGAGAAGGAGAGGAAACAATTAAAGGTTCTGTCTCAGGAGAAAATCTTACTATTACATTTAATCATAAATATATTTCAGATTGCCTACAGTCTATTGATAGTGAAAGCCTAACATTGCAGTTTAGCGGCCAAGGAAAGGCTCTTGTGATCACACCTGCTCACAATGCATCATTTATGTATCTTGTGATGCCTATGAATCGTTAAAGGAATCGTTAAAATGTTTAACGTCTCCTCATTTCTCGAGAAATTTAAAAAGATAAAAGATCCAAAAGAAGATCTTCTTTCCATAGTTGCGGTACTCAATGAATCACTTAGTGTAGTTATTTTGCCTGAAAATGTTTCATATCGAGGATGTATTGTTTCTGTGAAAGCTAGTGGCGCACTTAAAAGCGCACTTTATCTTAATAAAGAAAAAATAATGAGGAATTTCCTTACGAAAATTCCTCATCTAAAAATAGAAGATATTCGATAACTTTTTATTTCACAGTGAAGTTCACTGAAGCATCTTTCGAACTTCCTTTGTTATCAGTGATGATAACGCGAAGTGTGTTTGATGTTCCGATTGCAGACATCTGGCTTGGAATAAAGCTGAAGTCATATGGATTATTTGTATTTGATCCGATGTAAATACCATTAAGGAAGTAATCAGCTTTCACGATTGGATTTGAAGATACTGTCTGAATTGAGATCGAAAGTTTTTGATCTTTATCAACGATTGCATCTGCTCCTGGAGAGATGAATGAGACAAACATCGATGTAGAATTTGTTGCTCCTGTAGTTCCACCAGCGCCAGGTACAATTGTCGCTCCGCCTGAGACATAGCCATTCTGAAGTGCCCATTGTGACACTGAATATTCCCAATGCGAGAACTGTGGATCGCTCCAAGGATTTGCTGGAGGAGGTCCAAGTGGATCGCTTTTGTTGACGTAATAGAGAATTGAGTGAACATCGTTTTGTACCACCGGCTGTCCCGTGAGTGGATCTGTTCCTTGTACTGCTCCTTGCCACTGACCACGAAGGACTGGTTTTAGACTTGAAAGATCTTTTTGTTCAGGCTTTTCAAATCGTTCATCAGGAAGGGTAGAGAGAAGATAATTCATAAACTCATGCCACATTGGCGCTACGATGTATCCAGCTACTTGTTTTGCGATAGGTGAATTGTCATTGTTTCCATCCCATGCACCGACTGCAACCTGTGGTGTATATCCAATGACCCATGTGTCACGATAGTCGTTTGTTGTACCTGTTTTTGCCGCAACGTCGCGATCAGGGAAGTAGAGGCTTGAGTGAGCGCCGAAGACCGGTGTTCGAGCTGTGTTATCTGAGAGAACATCTGAAATAAGGAGAGCGGTATCTTTCGGAAGTACTTCTGTTCCTTGATCATTTGGATCTTCCTGCTCAAGAATATTTCCGGAATTGTCAGTGACACTGACAATTCCGTGCACTTGATGCTTTACTCCTTCGTTAGCAAAGACTGAATATGCTCCTGTCATATCAAGGAGTGTCACTTCGCCACCTCCGAGTACGAGTGTGAGACCGTATTGATCTGGAGTTGTGAGTGTTGAGATACCCATTTGTGTTGCGAGATCGATAGCATTTTGTACACCAACAAGATAAAGAAGTTTTACTGCAGGAATGTTAATTGATCCAGCGAGGGCATTGCGAAGGCTTATTGGGCCGCGATATTTTCCATCGTAGTCCTGTGGGGCATAGCAGCCATTATCACCTGTGAAATTATCAGCAGAACAATTTGTTGAGAATTGTGTTGGCACATCGAAGAGTACTGTTTCTGGTCGATATCCCATGTTAAATGCTGCTGCGTACACATATGGCTTAAATGAAGATCCTGGCTGGCGTTTTGCTGTCGCTACGTTGAATTGTCCGTCGATATCTTTGTCAAAGAAGTCTCTTGATCCAACCATCGTGAGAATTCCTCCTGTTTTTGCATCCACCGCTACAAGAGCTGAGTTTGTAGCATGATATTTCTTTGCATTATCGAGTGCGTATTTCTTCACGATCTCTTCCGCGTGCTGTTCGAGATCATAATCGAGTGTTGTGATCACTTTAAGTCCACCTTGTGCAACCATTTGCTCCCCGTAAGTCTCATCAAGGTAATCTTTGATGTACATTACAAAGTGTGGAGCTTTGATACCGCCTGTCACCTGATCCTGGAATGTTACTTTTTCTGCTTTAGCCTGGTCATATTGCGCCCCTGTGATAAATCCATTTTCTTTCATTCGCTGAAGAACGAGATTTTTTCGTGTTTCAAGAGCATCTTTATGGCTTCCATAGGGAGAATAATATGTCGGAGCCTGAGGAATAGCTGCAAGATATGCAGATTCTGCAAGATCAAGATCGCTTGCTGATTTTCCAAAGAAAGCTTCAGATGCTTCTTCCGCACCATAAATTGTCCCTCCATAAGGCGCTTCGTTGAGATAAAGATTGAAAATTTCGTCTTTTGAAAGGGTTTTTTCGAGCTTGATAGAGAGAAGAATTTCCTTAATTTTTCGAGTAACAGTCTTATCTTTTGTAAGGAGAGAGTTTTTTACAACCTGCTGTGTGATTGTTGATCCTCCCTGATCAAACTGAAGAGAAAAAATATCAGCGAAAGCAGCACGAATAATAGAAGAGATTTTGATACCACTGTGGCTATAAAAGCTCGCATCTTCAATCGCAAGCGTTGCGTTCTTTATATTTGGAGAGATTTTATCGAATGGAATAACCGTTCGGCGAACATTCTGTCCTAGATCGTAGAGAAGGACTGTGCCTGTGCGGTCGTAGATTTTTGTTGATTCACCAAGGAGTCTTTTATCAAAAGAGGAGAGGTCCGGGATCTGAATGGTCGTAAACCACAAAAGCCCAGCTCCAGCGAGGAAAAGGATAAGAGCTATACAGGCAAAAGCAATATTGCGGATGACGTGTTTTTTGCTTCCTTTTTTGAGCGAGTGAGACAAGTGCTTGGTAACACTTTTTAACTCCTTTCCAAGAAGGATGATCTCTTCCTCTATGACGCGGAGTACGTTATTGAATTTTTTCAAGAAATTTTAAAATTAGTTCCTGTCTGCCGACAGGCAGGTTCATAAATTTTATCACAACGAGGCTTTACAATGCCAAGACATTCATTGTGTGTTACATTTATAAGTGCGTAGTATAGAATTTTATGGAAAATAAAGTCAACAATGAAAATCTTGTGGCAGAAATCGACGAGCTTTTGAGTCGTTCTGTGTCAGCAATCTATCCTTCTAAGGATGAGCTTAAGAAAGTCCTTCTCTCGGGAAAGAAACTCACTATATATATAGGTGCAGATGCGACAGGTCCAAATCTTCATATTGGACACGCTACAAATTTCCTTCTTTTGGAGAAATTTAGACGCTTAGGACACAAAACAATCCTTCTTTTTGGTGATTTTACGGCCATGATTGGCGATCCAACAGGGAAAGATCAGAGCCGTGTGGCACTGACGCCTTCACAGGTCAAAAAGAATATTTCAACATGGAAAAAACAAGTTGCACCTATCGTTTCTCTAGGTTTTGGAAAAACAAAGCTCGCACGTAATAGCTCGTGGCTCTCAAAACTCGATTTTTCAGATATTATCGGCCTCGCTTCGAATTTTACAGTACAGCATATGATCGAACGCGATATGTTTGAGAAGAGACTCCAAGAAGAAAAAGCAATTTATCTTAATGAATTTCTCTATCCTTTAATGCAAGGTTATGACAGTGTGGCGCTTAATGTCGATCTCGAGATTGGTGGCACTGATCAGACATTCAATATGCTCGCAGGGCGAACTCTCCAGAAAAAATTCAATAATAAAGAAAAATTTGTTCTCACAACGACTCTTCTTGAGGATCCTCGCACAGGAAAGAAGCTTATGAATAAGAGTGAAGGGAATGTTATTGGTCTTCTTGATGCTCCGGATGAAATGTTCGGCAAAGTGATGGCACTTCCCGATGAGACAATAGTGCAAGTTCTCACTCATTGCACCGAAGTGTCGCTTCAAAAAATAAAGGAAATTGAAAACGATCTCGCGTCTGGAAAAAATCCCCGCGATGCAAAAATGTTTCTTGGCGAAGAACTTGTTACACTTTATCGCGGACGTGATGCGGGAATAAAAGCTCGGGCAAATTTCGTAAAAACTTTTTCTGAAGGAAATATTCCCGATGATGTAGAAGAAATTTCAGCAAGCACAGACGAGCTTCTTTCAGAAGTTTTTGTAAAAGCAAAAATCATCAAATCAAAATCAGAATTCTCACGTCTTGTGAAAGAGGGGGCAATTACACATACAGAATCAAAGGAGAAGATTTCTGACATGTTTGCGAAGGCAAAAGAGGGGACATATAAAATAGGTAAACACCGTTTCATAAAAATAAAATAAAAAATACCGCGTGATCTTAAGATCACGCGGTATTTTTTAAATATTATTCTTTTTCCTCAGTATCCCACATAGTATCATCATCGTCAGCATCATCCTCCATATCTTCCTCGTCGATATCGACATCTTCGTCATCAGCCGCGTCATCTAGAAAAGGATCTTTAATCTCTTCGTCGTTCATTGTCTCGATATTTTTTACTTTTATAATCTCGCCTCGCTTATTTTTTTAAGGAAGCTTCTCATTTGTATCAAATAGAAAAAAATATGCAACTCTTTTTTTGATGGGGATAACAGAAGATAACATTATCTCGCCATTGCAAAGTAGGTAAGCCCAACAGCAATCGCATCAAACTCGTCATCGTGTTTAATTTCTTTTGAAATTTTTACTAGTAGAGGAATCATTTTCATCATTGCTTTTTTGTCTGCGTGGCCATTTCCTGTCACTGCTGCTTTTATTTGTGGTGGGGTGTATTCAAAGCAGGGAAGATCTCTGCGAGCTGCCTCATAGAGAATAACGCCGCGTGTTTCAGCCACATGCATCGCAGTTGTTTTGTTATTTGTAAGAAAAAGATTTTCTATAGCAAGAGCTTTCGGTTGCCATTTTTCAATCACATCTCGTATCTCTGTACCTAAGAGAAAAAGCCGTCTCTCGTGAGGTTCTTTCTTGTCTGTTTGAAAGCATTCAGAAAAAAGAATAGTTTCCTTGCTGCCTTTTTCTTTTTCAATAATAGCGATACCAAGGCGTTCGTATCCAGGATCGATAGAAATAATACGCATTTTATTCTACGTTTGTGAAAACTTCTTGTACCTCATCATTGTCTTCAAGTTCGTCGACGAGTTTATCGAGGATCACAAGATCCTCATCAGAAAGAGTCATTGTCATGTTGGGAGTCCATTTACTTTCTTGTTTAGTGAAAGCCCATGAAGCAGCTCCTGGTGCAGCGAGCACAAATCCATTTTTTGAAAGTATATGTTTTATTTCCTGAGCAGCTTTATTCCTGTTTCCTGTAAGTGCTTCAATAATGATCGCAGAGCCGCCTGGGCCGTAGCATTCATATGTCACTGCTTCCAAAGCTTCATCGCCACCTTCTTTTCCTTTCTTTACTGCACGATCGATAACATCTTTTGGTACATTATCTTTTTTCGCATTATCGATTGCTTGATTCAGTGACGCAGAAGGAGAGCTGCCAGATTTTTTTGCCTCAAGAGCAATAAGACGTGCATGTTTTGAAAAGATTTTGCTTTTCTTTGCATCAGTTACCGCTTTCTGTCTTTTTATTTGTGCCCATTTATTGTGTCCTGACATAATTATAGAAACTTATTTTGCTTTTCAATCGGATATTCGATCTCAAGATGTTTGTATGCTTTTTCGGTTGCAACACGACCACGAGGGGTTCTTTCAATAAGTCCAAGCTGAAGAAGATATGGTTCGTGAAATTCTTCCACAGTTGCTTCTTCTTCAGAGAGAGATGCGGCAAGAGTGTTGAGTCCTACAGGTCCGCCACCAAATTTATTAATGATGGTGTGAAGAAGAGTGCGATCACTTTCGATAAGGCCAATTGAATCAACGCCAAGCATTGTAAGTGCTTCCGCAACAGACTTTTCATCAATTGCACTTTTATTTACTTGAGCAAAATCTCTGACTCGTTTCAAAAGGTAGTTTGCTGTTCGTGGAGTCATGCGACTTCGTTTTGCAATTTCTTTTTTCGCTGACGATTCGATTTCTGAATTTAAAATATCTGCGGAGCGCTCGATAATTTTTCCAATCTCATCTTCGTTGTAAAATTCGAGTTTGTAGACTCCACCAGAAAATCGTGAGCGAAGTGGAGAAGAGATCATGGCAATACGTGTTGTTGCGCCGATAAGTGTGAAAGGAGGAAGCTCGAGTTGAATCGTTCGCGCAGAAGGTCCTTTGCCGATAATGATGTCGAGAACTCCTGATTCCATAGCAGGGTAGAGTACTTCTTCGATTGTTTTATTGAGACGATGGATTTCATCGATAAAAAGAATATCTCCTGAAGAAAGATTCGTGAGGATCGATGCGAGATCGCCAACTTTTTCAATTGCAGGTCCCGATGTAATTTTTATTTGTGAGCCAGTTTCTTTTGCGATGATATGTGCGAGGGTTGTCTTTCCAAGTCCTGGCGGACCATAAAAAAGAATATGTTCGGGAATGTGCCCGCGTTCTTTTGCAGCAGAAAGGAGAATTTTTAAATTTTTCTTTATATTTTCCTGGCCGATGTATTCATCCCAAGATCCTGGACGAAGTGCTTGGTCGAGAACTCGCTCTTCGCTGCCGTTTCTTTGTGGTTTTTGTTCTGCATTTTTGTTGGGTTCAGTGTCGCTCATACGCAAATTTTATCACATATTGATTATTCTCTTTCTAAAAAGGACGATCGAGAAGGCAAGGGAGATACTTGACAAAAAAAATAGATATGCTATGATACCAGTACAAAGTTCGGTAAAAACCTATGTGAGGCCAACTGGCTTCGAAACTATAAATCTCTAAGCAATGTGGGCGCTTGTGCGCCTTTTGGCTTATATTAAAGGACGTCCTGGTACCCTTGAGGAGCTCTGGGGCTATCCTTAAATCTAAGCCTTGCTTTTGGTACTTACTCAAAGTATTGCTTAGAGATTTATATTTTCGAACTCAATGAACGTATTAGAGTATACGCTCATAAAAACACCGCGGTAGATTGCCACGGTGCTTTTTTTGTTTCGCTTTTTCTTTAATTTAGAGAGTTTCTGGCTTCGGCTCTTCAGGAGGAGGTGGGGTAATTGCTTCGGCTTCAGGAAGTGGAGCGTCAAAATTTTCCTTTATTTCAGCTGGAGTGGCAAGATCTTCGTCACGGTCGATTTCGAGAGAGAGGTCAACGACGCGTTCAAGTTCATCAATTGTAGTCACACCGGCGAGTACTTTCTGCATGCCATCCTCACCAAGAGTAAGAATATGTTGTGGCTGAGCCGCTTTCATAATGTCTCGCTCAGAAGGATTTTCAGTCACAATCTGCTCAATTGCTTTATCGATCGTGATTGCTTCATAAATACCTACTCGGCCTTTATATCCGGTGTTATTACATTCCTTGCAGCCCACCGCTTCCATGACTTCATTTTCTTGGAGCACTGCTTCTTCTTTCTTTTTGATTTTATCAATAATAATTTTTACAACTTCTTTTTTATTTTCTGGAATTGGAACTTTCTTCGCACAGTGAGTACAGACTTTTCGAAGAAGTCGCTGCGCGATCGCAACATTGATAGCCGATGTCAAAATTTTTGGATTCACACCAAGATCGATAAGGCGAGGGAAGGCGCCGGCGGCATTGTTTGTGTGAAGTGTTGAGAACACGAGGTGTCCTGTGAGTGCAGCTTGAATAGCAATAGATGCAGTCTCTCCGTCTCGGATTTCTCCCACCATGATCACGTCTGGGTCTTGGCGAAGTGTTGAGCGAAGTCCTGATGCGAATGTGTATCCTTTTTCATTGTCGGTCTGTGTCTGCACGATTCCCGGAAGATGATATTCAACTGGATCTTCAATGGTGATAATTTTAATTTCTGAAGTTGATACTCTTTTGAGGAATGCATAGAGAGTTGTTGTCTTTCCAGAACCAGTAGGACCTGTTGTGAGGATCATTCCGTTTGGTTTCTCAATTTCTCTCATAAAAATTTTCATGAGCTTTTCTGGAATACCAAGTTCTTCAAGCGGCATCGCGATCGATTTTGGATCGAGCACTCGAAGTACAACTGATTCGCCGTAAGAACCAGGAAGAGTTGATGTTCGAATTTCAATATCGTCATTGTAAATTTTCACTGAAAAACGGCCATCCTGAGCGTTTTCTTTGATATTGAGCTTAAGGTTAGAAAGAAGCTTTACGCGAGAAAGGAGGAGTTCGTATGTCTCAGAATCAAAATTCAAAATATCAACGAGCACACCATCAAGTCGATAGCGAAGTCTGGCAAAACCTTCTTCCGGTTCAATGTGGATGTCGGATGCTTTTGTTGAGAGTGCTCCAGCAACGATGATGCCAATGAGTTTTGAAATTCGGTAGACGCGCTGCACCTTCACGCTTTCTTCAACAAGATTTTTGATATCCTCAATCGATTTTACCTGCTCGAGGAATTTTTCTACTTCTTCATTTGAAATATCAAGGGTTCCGGCTTTGGTCTCCATCGCGAAAGAAAGATCTTTGTATCGGCTCCATGCTTTCTCAAGTGACTGGCGAGATACCATGTAGACTTCGGTTGAATATTCTTTATCTTCGAGAGATTTGATTGCCGCCTGCGTCTCTTCTTTTTGTGGGGAATAGACAGCGACAAAAACTTTCTTACCGACAATGCGAAATGCTGCGACATATGATTTTCGAGCAACGTCTTCTGGAATGAGACGAAGTGCATCGGTGTTGATTGAAATTCCAGAGAGATCGATGTATTTCACACCGTATTTTTGAGAAAGAATTTGAGCAACCTGCTCCTCTTCTTTTTGTCTGAGTTCTTCTACTTTCTTATTCTGTTTGTCTTCGTTAAAGGATACTGACATTGTTTCCATATTGTACTCTGAATTTCTCTAAATGAGGAGAGAAGGAAAGAGGAAAAAAGAGAAAAATGCCGAGGCGTCACAACTCCTTGACTCTCATCCTCTATATGTTTATATGGGCTTAATGAGAACACATTTGCTCCTTGTTGTAGCGCTCTTGGCTTTTGCTGGCACAGGATGTCAAAGTCTAAACAAGCCGACGTCTCGCCTCAGTAATAGTCGGGTCCATAAGGGTCAGATCTTCGATGCGAACAACCATGCTTTGGAGGGTCTTCCCAATGAGAGCCTCGTCGATGCTTTGGTGGCAGGACATGTCGTGCCAGTCTGGACCTATGATCATCACATCATGATTTTGTGGCCGAACGGTCATTTCTTCATGGCTGACCCGGCACCGCGTTACTAAGCGCTATCTTCGGCAATTTCAAGCGAAATCAAGCCTGATTTCGCTCATTTTTATTCAAAATAAGCCCTTATTTGGTCCCAAAAGGGTGGTATTGACAATTTATATAAAAGAGATATAATTAGACCACAAATTAAGAAAAAGTATATGAAAAACATTATTACAAAAAACGCAGTAAATATAGGGCTTTTCGCAGGGCTTGTCTTGACTTTTGCCCTTATTTCTAGCCCTGTAAAAGCATTGGCTGGAGAGGATAGCTATGATTACGAGTATTATCCATCAAGCTATTCGGATTATTCATACTCTCCATCAGATTATTCAGATTACTCATATAGTCCTTCTTCATACTCAGATTACTCTTACTCACCGTCTAGCTATTCTGACTACTCATATTCTCCTTCTAATTACTCTGATTATACTTATTCTCCAACAAGTTATACAGATTATTCATACTCTCCATCAGACTATTCGGATTATTCATATTCTCCAACTAGCTACTCAGATTACTCTTACACACCGTCTAGCTATTCTGATTATAGCTACTCGCCAACTAGCTACTCTGACTATTCATATAGCCCTTCTTCATACTCAGATTATTCATATTCTCCAACTAGCTACTCAGATTACACATACCAGCCAGTAAATTATTCTGATACTTGTTCAACGGGTAATTGTTACGGTACATACGGATATTCTTATTCATCAGGTTGTTCAGAGTGTTCTGGAGGAAACTTCTATACTCCAATGCCTTATTACTCATCTGGTTGTACTGGATGTGGAGGCTACCCAATCTATCAGACTGGATGTACTGGATGTAATCAGCCCCCATACAATCCGCCTCATCCGACATGTACAGGAAATAATTGTAATCCTCAGCAAATTCCACTTAATGCAACATGTATTGCAAACACAAACAATATAAATGTGGGCCAGTCTGTTACATGGAGTGCAAATGCTTCAGGAGGAAATGGTAATTACACATATTCATGGAGCGGAGCTGCAAATGGAAATTCTCAGTCAGTTACAAAAACCTACAATAATGCTGGTCTTCAGACTGCTGTAGTTACAATTCACTCAAGCGATGGTCAATCGATCACACGAACATGTTCAGTGAATGTCACACAGACAGTAAATAATCTCGCAGTGACTTGTGTTGCTAATCCTACAACTGTAAATGTTGGTCAGACAGTGACATGGACTGCAAACGCTACAGGTGGAAACGGAAACTATACATATACATGGAGCGGCGCTGCGACAGGGTCTGGAAATACAGTTACACAAACATATTCAACTACAGGAAGCCAGAATGCGACTGTTACAGTTACATCAGGTGGTATCACACAGACTGCGAATTGTTCAACATATGTAACTGGAAATAATCAGAACTTCGATGCAGTATGTTACGCTTCGCCTTCAAACGCTCAGGTAGGTCAGACAGTGACATGGACAGTGAATGCATATGGTGGAAATGGCAACTACTCATACTCATGGTCAGGTGCTGCTTCAGGAAACTCACAGACTGTATCTCAAAGCTACAACTATCCAGGAACTCAGACTGCAAATGTGACTGTCTACTCAAACGGTCAGTCAATCACTCGAACATGTTCTACAAATATCGGTAACTACAATTACAATCAGAATCTCAATGTGACATGTAGCGCATATCAAAATGGTAGCCAGATTGTATGGACTGCAAGCGCATACGGAGGTAATGGAAACTACACATATTACTGGTCAGGTGCTGCTTCAGGAAACTCACAGACTGTATACTCGTACTACAATAACTACAATTACAACGGTACACAGTCAGCAACTGTCACTGTCTACTCAAATGGTCAGAGCGTATCAGCAAGCTGTCAGCTCTATAACAACACTGTAAACGGAAATGTTACTGTCTATCAGAATCCTACAAATGGAAATCTTGCCTCAGGAGTATTCCTCAGCCAGATTCCTTACACAGGAGTAGGTGCCAATGCAAAGACTGCACTCTTCATGATCGGACTTACACTTTGGAGCGCATTCATGGCCTACATCTTCCTTAAGAAACGTGCGGCAAAGAATGGAAAAACTCAGCACGATCTTATTGAGGAATTCAAACAGAGAAACCTTGCGCGAAAGCAGGCTCTAAGCTAATCTGCGAGAAGATAGGGAATAGACACTAGTTCAATGGCCGCCTCCGGGCGGTTATTGACTTTTTACCATAAATATGGTATTATATATGGGTAAGTAAATAGTTCTTTGAAAGTCATTTCGTAGTGTTCATAGCGATTCTTTTCTGAAAATATTCGGAAGCGAATCGCTATGAACACCAAAGCAACCCTACTGAAGCCCGCATTCGCGGGAGCGCGCAGCATTCTCTGCGCTTTGGCCGCGATCTTCTTCGCGGTGACCAACCTCAACATCAACGCGATGGACGAACCCACCGCGTCACACTGGCTTCGTATGAAGGCGGGCGATGCGAAACATCTCGACCGGCAAACTGGTGCTGTTACTGGCACTGATCTGCTCCTCAAGAATGCGATGCTCGCCGCCGCCGACACGCTCGATGGCAAAGATCTGCCGGAACCGATCGCGGCTGATAAAGCCAATCTCGGGCGTCAGCTCGGGAAGGCGGCGCTTCTGGCGTACCGCGATTCCGAACGATTCTACGAGAAAGAGAATCTGGAGCTCGGTCGTCTGGCCAATGAAGCTGGTGATGCACTCTCGATTGGCATGCGCGCTCTTGGCGCCGACTATCCGGAAGACATCTACTATCCGCCGACCGGAAAGGGTGTCTTCAAGGAAGTGAAGATCGACGTTCCGCATCATGCATCCTCGAGTGAATCGCGCGAAAAATCGTCAAAGGTGCCAGTGCGTCAGGCGCAAGTGGGACAGAAAATCTGGCTCACTCCGCCCACGCCGCGGCCAACCAATGCCGAGCGGTAAACGAAATCGAAATGGCGAAATCAACAACCGACTGGACCTCTATCACAATGATATGTCCCGTCGGTTTTCGCTTTTATAGGACCACAAATTTAATTGGACTGATATGCTAAAATTGGCGCATGGAAATTATTACGAAAAGTCCGGAAGAAACGGCTCTTGTGGCAGAAAACATACTTCGCATCGTCAAAGAAAATAAAAAAGAAGGGGCGGCAGTACTGGCGCTTTTTGGAGACCTCGGAGCGGGTAAGACGAGCTTTTCACAAAGTCTTGGAAAAATTCTTGGTGTGAAAGAGGGAATGCAGAGTCCTACATTTCTTATTCAGAAAACATACGATACGACAGATTCAGTTTTTAAAAAATTTACGCATATTGATGCATACAGATTGGATCGCCCAGAAGAAATTCTTCCACTTGGTTGGAATGAACTTATAGAAAAAAAGGATGAAATCATCGCAGTAGAGTGGCCAGAGAAAATCAAACCGCTTCTCCCAAAAAATATATTTCCAATTCATTTTGAATTTATTTCGGAGAATGAAAGAAAAATAACGTATGAAGAAAACAACTAAGGTGACGAAAAAAGAAGAGAAGGAAGAAAAGCCGAAAATGGTCGTGCTTCTTGATTCGCACGCGATCATTCATCGTGCGTATCATGCGCTTCCAGATTTCTCTTCAAGTCGTGGTGAGCCGACAGGAGCTCTCTATGGTCTTTGTCTCATGCTTCTTCGCATCGTTGAACTTTTCAAACCAGATTATGTGATCGCCACTTTTGATTTGCCGAAACCTACATATCGTCATGAGGCATATGAAGGATACAAAGCGGGTAGACGACAGATCGACGAAGCTCTGATTGATCAAATAAAAAGATCAAAAGATGTTTTTAAGGCATTTAGTATTCCAGTCTATGAGCATGAAGGTTTTGAGGCGGATGATATGCTCGGCACAATCGTAGAAAAATTAAAGGATAGAAAAGACGTAAATATTGTCATTGCATCGGGGGACATGGATACAATGCAGCTTATTAAAGATGACAAAGTGCGCGTCTTTACTCTCAAAAAAGGAATCAAAGACACAATCATTTACAATGAAGAAGAAGTAAAAGCGCGTTTTGGTTTTGCACCTCTACAACTTACTGACTACAAAGGACTTCGCGGAGATCCATCGGACAATATCATTGGCGTGCCAGGTATTGGAGAAAAAACGGCGACATCTCTCATACAGGAATTCGGCACGATCGAAAAGATATATGAAGCACTTCATAAGGATGATAAAGCGAGATTTAAGAAAGCGGGAGTTTCAGATCGTATGATAGAGATTTTGCGTACAAATGAAGAGGAAGCACTTTTCTCTAAAATGCTTGCGACGATTCGCCGCGATGCGCCGATAGAATTTGATCTTCCAAAGAAAAGTTGGAACGATACTGTTTCTATTTCAGCAATCAAATCACTTTTCCTCGATCTTGATTTTAGAAGCCTTGGCGCTCGACTCGATACTGTACTCCTTGGAAATGGGGCGATGAGCGAGGCGGTAGAAGAGATCGCGAGGGAGTCAGAAGAAAAAGTAGACGAAGAGGAATTTAAGAAGATCGCTTTAGCGCTTTCGCTTATTAATTCTTCTCTTGCGACACCCACTCTTTCTGATTGTCTCAATTTTGCTAAAGCAGATACTTTTGAAAAAGCGAAGAAAGTTATTCTCGAGGAAATTAAAAAGAGGGGACTAACTCGTGTGTACGAAGAGATTGAACTTCCGATTTTGCCGTTACTTCAGAAAATGCATGATCGAGGTATCAAAGTGGATGCGGTGTATCTTAAAAAACTTGCAGATGAATATCACGGCAAAGTAAAAGAAATTGAAAAGAAAATTTATAAGCTCGCCGGAAAGGAATTTAATGTTTCTTCACCGAAGCAACTTGGAGAAGTGCTTTTTACTGATCTCGGACTTGTTGTGAAAAATCAGAAGAAAACATCGACAGGAGCGAAGTCGACAAAAGAAAGCGAACTTGAGAAGATGATCGATCTTCATCCGATCGTGCCACTCATTATGGAATATCGCGAGCTCACGAAGCTTTTGGGTACATACATCGATGCGATTCCACCACTTCTAGATTCAGAATCAAGACTTCATACAACGTATGTACAGATTGGTGCTGCTACAGGTCGTATGGCGTCAATTGATCCAAATCTTCAGAATATTCCTGTAAAATCCGAACTTGGACGAAATATTCGTCATGCTTTTGTTGCTGACAAGAAATTTGTTCTTGGTGCTTTTGATTACTCTCAGATTGAGCTTCGTATCGCTGCGATGCTTTCGGATGATGAGAAACTTATTTCTATTTTTAAAGGAGGGGAAGATGTACACGCCGCTGTGGCGAGCCAGGTTTTTGGTGTGCCGCAGGATGAAGTTGATAAGGAAATGCGAAGAAAAGCGAAAGTTATTAACTTTGGGATTCTTTATGGTATGGGTGTTAATGCACTGAAGCAAAATCTTGGTACCAGCCGTGATGAAGCACAAAAGTTTTACAATGACTATTTCACCACTTTCAAAACTCTCGCGCATTATCTTGATGAAACAAAAGCATCTGCAGAAAGACTTGGATACACGACAACAATGTATGGCAGACGTAGATACTTCGAAGGGATCAAATCTCATTTGCCTTTCATTCGGGCGGCTGCAGAGCGAATGGCTATCAATGCACCGATTCAGGGAACACAGGCAGATATTGTGAAGATCGCCATGGCTCGGATCAATGACTATCTCGAGAAAGAAAAATTAACAGACAAGGTGTATCTTCTTCTTCAGATTCACGACGAACTCATTTATGAAATTGAAGAAGGAATTGCGAAGAAAGTTGCTCTAAAGATTAAAGAAATTATGGAAGGAGCGATGGATGGAGTTGATACAAAAGATGTGCCAGTGATTGCTAATGCATCACTCGGTAAAAACTGGGGCACTCTCGAAAAAATGTAATGATTTATTTTTATTACGGACAAGACAAAGCTGCTCTCTATAAAAAAGCTTCAAAGCTTTTTGAAAGTTTGCGTACAAAAAAACCAGATGCGAGTTTTATTACTTTTGATGCAGACAATTTTTCACTTTCGACACTAGAAGAACTTACAGGAAGCCAAGGGTTATTTGAGAAAAAGATTGTTGCTCTCATTCGAAATGTCATAAGTGAAGGCAATAAAGATTTTGAGAAAAGCGTTATTTCGAAAGTTTCTGATGCAGCAAAATCTGAAAATATTGTTATCTGGATAGAAAGCGATCTTTCAAAAGAAGCTCTATCTTCTTTCAAGAAAAATGCTGAGAAGTCTGATATTGAAGAAGAAAAAAAGGAAAAGAAAAAAAGTGAAGATAATGTTTTTGCTCTCGCGGAAGCATTTGGAAGGAGAGATAAAAAAACATTGTGGACACTATTTCTCAAAGCAATCGAGAAATCCGAAGCTGAGGCAATACACGGAATGCTTTTCTGGCAGATAAAAGCTATCGCACTTGCTCACACTGCAAAAACTGCCGCCGAAGCCGATCTCAATCCTTTTGTATTTGGGAAAGCAAAAACTTTTACGAAAAATTATTCTGAAAGCGAGATCAAGAAAATCTCAAGTGACTTTGTGAAAATGTATCACGATGCCCATCGTGGAATGGGGGAGCTTTCTGTTGCGCTCGAGAAATTTATTCTCTCGCTCTAATAAATAAAAATTCCGAGCACCTTAGCTCGGTTTATTCATTCATCTTCACGCATTTCCAGGGGAGAGTCATTCCCCAGGTAATGCTTTCGACGTCGTATTCTCCCTTACCGATCCACTCCTCGTCAGGCCATTGTCCGCTTATGAGCTTCAGGTTTGGCTTTCGCGGTTCGAGGCCGTACCACTGCAGAAGATTTACCCCGAGAAAATCTGGGAGCAAATCCAAAGCGTGGGCTTCATCGAAGGCTGTCGCATAGAGGGCAATCGGGCGCGAAGTGATGCATCCACATGCTCCACAATCCTGGTACTTCGCTGCCACTGGATGAGCAGCGCTGTCGGTGCCGGCGCCGAAAAGCTCGGGAGCGCTTTTGATCGCGTCCATGATCTGCGTGTTGTGTCCCGGCATTTTAAGCGGGGGCATACAGACGAATTTCGGACGTGCGCCGCGCTTGAAGCCTTGCTCAAAGCGTGTGGTCTGGAGAAATGCACTAGAATCAAAAGCGAGATGCTGCGGGGTGAGCGTGGCACCAACAATGTTTTTATAGTGCCTTCTTGCGACAAGTTCCGCGGTCGCTCCGTCGGAGACATGCTCGATGATGAGCGTCGCTCCGCTGTCGGCGAGTTGTGGCAAAGTTCTTACCATGAAGAGGCTTTCGGCCAGTTCAGGGTGAATTTCTTTTCCGGCTGTTTCGCCATGGACGAGGATCGGCATACCTATATTCCGCGCTCGTTCGAGCACCGGTTTAATTTTCCGGATGTCGGTCACGGCTTCGGCGGAGTTGGTCGTCATTCCGGCTGGGTAGTACTTGGCAGCACGCCAGATGTCTTTCCGGTAACCTTCTTCCAGATCGTCGGGGTCGGTGTTATCGGTAAGATAACATGTGCCGATCCATTTGAAGTCTGAAGGAGAGTGACTCCGAAGTTCCTCCAGATACTCTGCCGCAATTTTCCAGGTGGTAAGGCGCGGCGTGGTGTTCGGCATTGCGACCGCTCCCCATGCATACTTTGTGATATGAGGCACAAGGATCTTCATCATGTCGCCATTTCGTGGATGTTGGTGTAAATCAACACACGACGTCATTATTTCGGTGGGTTTGTTCATAGAAGGATCAGTTTTTTGAAATACTACCTATATGTAAAGTTTTTGCAAATAAAAATTGCCGCTTCAGATGAACTGCGCGGCTAGTGAATTTGTACTTTTCTCGGAAACAACCGAAACAGAATGTGCGCCACCACGGTGGTCGGAAGCATCATCCACGGACGAAACGAGTTGATCATCCCGAGGGAGATCGAATCCGCTCCAGAGCGCCATGCCTTGAGGGCGCCAAGTGGTCCGTAAATTCCTCCGCCAATGTTGATGTGGCACGTGATGCCGACTTTGCGAGCCTCTCTCGTCCAATGGCAATGGATGTCGAGAAGTTCTTTTCCAGAATAACCTCCTGCTTTGCTTGGGTCACCGCCGAAGCGGAGAGCGAGCGGAGATTTTTTTGGATCATCAGTTCCAAAGATTTTCACCCAAGGGATCTGCGGAAAACCGTCTGGAAGTTTCCCTCCGAAAGGTATCGTATTTCCCATAATGAACCCTGTCACTGCCGGATGTTTCGAAATCTCTTTTGCGAGAGCGACCGGAAACTGTGCGTTTATCTTCACGAGGATTGGAATACCGAGGGCACAAAGAATATCGAGAATTTCTTTCATAAAAGGTGCGAGCTCCAGTGGATCTTTTCCTGTATTCGGGCAGGAAAAGTTTGCTTGAAGCGCGACAGTTGTATGAATATCTCGAAGTCCCAGTTGCATCAGCTTCACAAACTTTCGCGTCTGATCGAGCCACGTCGACTTGTCGCCGACGGGCATGAACGAGATCATGAAAGGTTTCCACCGTGCTTGCCATTTTCCTGTGCGAAGTGCTGCCGCGATGCCACCATTTGATAGGCCGAAGCAGTTGAGGCAGTAGCAATGGAGCCAGCTCCATGGTGTTATCCAGACGCTTTTGGGCATCCGCTCTTTGACACTGAAGCCGTCAGCTTCGAGTGGTGTGTTGCCGAAGTTGGCTTCGGCGGTGACTGTCTTCATCACGGATGTCACGAACAAGTAGCACATGCCACCGAGTCGTTTGATCCAATTGAGTTTGTAGCCTTCACCGAAAGTACCTTGAGCGCCAGAAGCAGCCCAAACAACTCCGAAGAGAGCTAAGGGATTTGTGTTTTTCATAGGTGCAGAATTGCTGCACTATTTCTAGCATGAAATCTAGAAATAAAAAATTCCGAGCAGAATTTATTTCTGACTCGGGTTATTGATCGTCGCTCGGAGCGATCTCAGGTAATTCTGGCGGAGGAGGGGAAACAGGTTTGTCATCTTCGGGGCGAGGTGCTTGTATGAGGACAGGATATTTTTCTTTGGAGTCCATAGAACGGTGTTCTCTATACTATCTAATATATATTTGGTTTTTTCAATCTTTTTTGCTATATTTTCTGACACTGTAAGTTTATTGATTTACGAGATATGCGGTTATAGCTGTTTTGGTAGGACCGCGTGATAGGGTTGAATGAGGTTAGTGAAAGAAAAATAAGAAATACGCGCCCATAGCTCAGTCGGTAGAGCACCTGCCTTTTAAGCAGAGGGTCGTTGGTTCGATTCCAACTGGGCGCACACCAGAATTTCTTGACACCAATTTTAAAAGTCGTATAAT
>JARIGV010000026.1 GCA_029288615.1 Candidatus Tayloriibacteriota bacterium | reverse complement strand
GAGATGTGTATAAGAGACAGGTATAATTTTCTGAGCACAGAAAATTTCGAGCCGGTGCCCAGACAAATTTTTACGACGGTAAAAATTTAGTCGAGGGAGAGATTTCTAGTCCCGTAGTCATTTTGAGTAGTTCGGGATATCATGATTTTATGGATAATTTAGGAAAAACATTAGACTTATTAAAAATACCAAACCCCTTTAGAGATGTGATTGTAACTATCGGTGGTTTCTCTTTATTATTATTTATACAAATTTATTTAAACATTGACTTATTATCGAGATTAAAGGATTTAAATTTAGGTAGGGTTGAAATTGATTTAGTAATCGTTGTGGTAGCGTTCCCTTCGGGCAAAATCTTGCTACTGTTAAGTGACATCGTTCTTTATATTATATTTTTACTTATTGACATACCAGTTAAATTATTTGTAAAAGGAGAATCAGTAAAGCATCAACTAATAGTGCTAAAAAATGACTGGAAATTTAATTGGAAAAAAACTTTAAGTAATTTTTTAGGTTATGAACCTCCGAAAAGTGTTTCATACAATGAAGTACGAAACGAGATAACAGCACTAGAAATGTCTGCTGCGATTAAAGATCATCCCTCTCTTGCGAGTGATATTGAGAGATCGGTCTATCACGGCATCTTTCTTAGATTATTTCTTTCAATGAGTCTTATTGGTTTAATTTTTAGTTCAATTTATTATCTAGTACCCTTTATAATTTTACTTCTATTCATACTTTCAAATAATAGCCATCTTCGAGATGAGCAACACACAATATATAGAGGGATAGTAAAAAATATATACAAAGATAAATAACTGCGATGGAAGATATGTTTTTTAACATCATAAAATAATTCCACGGATTAATCTGGCCTCAGCTTATAACTCTGTCCCATTTCAGAACCTCATCCGTCTTTATTTTCTGAGGATTTTGCTATAATCAATACATATGAAAAACTCAACCAAAACAATCATTTTTATTATCGTCGCTGCTCTTATCGTTTTCGTCGTTATCTCGGCTGCCAATCTTAAGATCTCTTCTACAGGAAATAATGGAGGACAGACCGCTACAAGTACAAATACAGGTGGAAATACGCCCGCAAAGCCAGTGTCATCTGTTGCGTATTCATGTAATGCAGGAAAAACTATCAATGCAACATTCTATACAGGCACAAGTGTGCCGGCATCAGGAAATAATCCACCACAGCCAGGAGGAAGCGCTCATGTAGTACTTAGCGACGGTCGCGCAATGGATTTGAAACAAACATTAAGTGCTGATGGTGCTCGCTATTCAAATGGTAATCCGCAAGTGTCAGGAAATGAGACATTCGTCTTCTGGAGCAAGGGAAATGGCGCACTGGTACTCGAAAATAATCAGCAGAAAAACTATATCGGCTGTGTGGCTGTAGCGGCAGCATCACAAGATCTTCCAAATGTGTATTCAAATGGCACAGATGGATTTTCTATTCGCTACCCACAAGGTTTTACTGTCGATGCGAATTATTCTGACCAGGTTACTCCAAGCAAAACTTTCTCAGGTGTGAAATTCACAATCCCTGCATCTATGGCAAAAGGCACAAACCTAAGCAATGATTCTTATGTAGCGGTGGAACTCATTCCAAAATCAAACGGCACATGTAATGCAGGAATGTTTTTTGATCCAGCTATGAAAGTGGCATATCAAAATGTTACTGATGCTGGTAAAACATATTCATATGCGAGCTCTACAGATGCTGCGGCAGGAAATCGCTATGAAGAAGATATCTATGCACTTCCTGGAACAAATCCATGTATCGCCGTGCACTATCTTATCCATTGGGGAGTCTATGAAAACTATCCAGCTGGCTCTATAAAAGAATTTGATAAAGACGCACTCACAAAACTCTTTGATGAAATG
Organism: Candidatus Tayloriibacteriota bacterium; assembly: GCA_029288615.1. GTDB lineage: Bacteria > Patescibacteriota > Minisyncoccia > Phycocordibacterales > CAIRYW01 > JARIGV01. The sequence goes on along the minus strand of JARIGV010000026.1, from coordinate 21,315 downwards.
CGACAATCTCTCGTAATCAATCAATAACATGCAGACGATCGGTCTTCTTGTGGCTCTCTGTTGGTTTGCATTTCTTGTTGTCTGGATAATTTCTGCAGCATTTGCAAAGAAAACAACTCATAGAAAAGATCACTTTCTTTTGAAGTTTCGTATTATTCTTGTCTTAATCGCACTCTTTATTCTTACAAAGATGTTTTCACCAAAACTCTTTGCGATGAATCTCGGTATCACTGCAGGATCGATAGGTGTGATTTTGTGCGCTTGTGGCATCGGCTTTGCAATATGGGCGCGAATCCACTTGGGAAGAAATTGGGGAATGCCAATGACTGAGAAAGAGAATAGGGAACTTGTCACAAGTGGACCATACAAATATGTGCGACATCCTATCTATACAGGAATGTTTTTTGCACTGATTGGTTCTGGGCTTGCGACTACTGTCGGTTGGTTTGTGGTCCTTATTGTCTATCTATACTATTTTCTTTATAGCGCCAAAAATGAGGAAAGGATGCTTCTTAAAGAATTTCCACATGAGTATGCGGAATACATGAAGCATACGAAGATGATTATTCCTTTTATCTACTAAAAGGAATAAATTCAGAAATTAATGAATCCTTGACGAGCTTTATTTTTTCTGCTATTATTGAAGGGTAACTATATATTCTCCTTGGTTTGTTTCGAGATTTTGTCTCTTAATTAAGCGCTAAAGCATAAAACCTTCGAGACAAAGCCTTCGATTTATTGTAATTGGCTTAAAGGTTATAGGGGCGTTTGCCCTTCATTTTAGCGTATGTATAACAACAGACCGCAGCAGAGACAATTTCATAGCAGACCTCCTTTCAAAAGAGGATTTAGCTCTCGTCCACGAGGAAACAGATTCGGTTCAAAACGAATCGACGTGTCACGATATATAAGCAAAGCAGAAGCACCAGTTGCACAGGCGCCATTTGTACCCGCGCACGCATTTGCTGATTTTGCAGTGGATCCAAAAATCAAGAAAAATATTTCTGATAAAGGATTTACAGCGCCTACTCCAATTCAGGACAAAGCAATCCCAGAAATTCTTGCTGGCAAAGATATTGTTGGTATTGCAAACACAGGTACAGGAAAAACTGCAGCCTTTCTTATTCCACTTCTTCATAAAGTACTTCAGAACAAAACTGAACAGATTCTTATCATGGTGCCGACGCGAGAACTCGCGGTTCAGATCAATGATGAATTTCTTGCTTTCTCAAAAATGCTCGGACTTTTCTCAGCTGTATGTGTTGGTGGTTCACCAATTTACAAACAACTTCGTACTCTTAAATATCATAATAGTTTTGTGATCGGTACACCAGGACGAATCAAAGATCTTGTCGAAAGAAAAGCACTCAACCTCGCAAAGTTTAAAACGGTCGTTCTCGATGAAGCAGACCGAATGCTTGATATGGGATTTGTAAACGATATGCGATTCCTCTTAGCAAAAATGTCACCTGAAAGACATACTCTTTTCTTCTCAGCGACACTTTCGCCTGATATTGAAAAACTCATCAAGGATTTCCTCAAAGATCCTGTTCGTGTATCAGTGAAAACAGGTGATACGTCAAAAAATGTTGATCAGGATGTGGTGCGAATCACAAATGGTGCAAATAAGATTGATATTTTGCACGACCTTCTCAAACAGGAGGCATTCGACAAAGTACTTGTCTTCGGGCGCACAAAACACGGCGTGCAGAAGCTTTCAGATGCTCTTGTAAAGAAAGGGTTTACATCAACTGCAATTCACGGCAATAAAAATCAGTCACAGCGACAGCGAGCACTCAATGACTTCAAAGAGAATCGTTCACAAATTCTCGTTGCGACAGATGTTGCGGCGCGAGGACTCGATATTCCAGATGTGTCACATGTGATCAATTATGATATTCCGGCAACGCATGAAGATTATGTTCACCGTATCGGTCGAACAGGACGAGGTGGCAAGAAGGGAAAAGCTCTCACTTTCCTCGATTAATATTGACTATTACAAAAATGATTGGCCAGTTCGCTATATGCGGACTGGTTTTTTCATTGATGAGCGTACTGTCGCGCTTGTTTGCCTCAGTCTCTTCTTTATAATGATGCCAACCTTAAATGGGCGGTTATATATGGTACGTTCATAACCGAATAATTACACATAAACAGCATTTAATGATTAGAATTTCTTTACCTAGCCAATCTCTCATGAGTTTGGTCAAGATTATCGCTTTAGCGATAATCATTTTTATAAGTAATTTCGCTTTTGTAAAATTTGCACACGCTGATGCAAATTTAAATCCAAATATCTGGTGGCCGACAAATGGGGCAAAGATAGATGGTTTGGTGCCATTCAAAGCCGATGTGCCAGGAAAATCTGTAAATGACTACTATTTGTTTTGGCAGGTAGATGGCGGCGCTTACGTATGGATGGATAATAATTCTACTGACTATCCTCACAAAGAATCACAGGTTGATGTGTCGGGATGGAATTGGAGCGCTGATGGCGCATACTATATTAACTTTATAGCCCAGGATCTTTCGGGGCATGAAATCGGCAGATCAAGTACGACGATCTATCATGGAGGAGTGCAAAAAATTGTTGCAACTTCCGTCACTACAACTACACCCGTCACACAGTCTGCGGTAAATATTCTCGCAGCAACAAATATCCAAGTTGTGACAAATATTATGCCCTCAATGATTTCATCATCAAAACTTTATGTAGATCCAACCTCAAAAGCTGACGCCCAAGCGTTTTCATGGAGAAATTCACGTCCTGATGATGCAAGTGTAATGCAGAAAATTGCAAGCCAAAGCACCGCTATCTGGCTTACAGGTTCTGATAGCAATGTGACTAATAAGGTAAGTGCAATTATATTTGACGCACAAAACAAAAAATCTATTCCAACTTTTGTTCTCTATAATGTTCCTGGACGAGATTGCGGTGGTTTTTCTGCTGGCGGTGCTCAGACAAAAGATGCATATCTCTCATGGGTCCAGAATGTATCAAAAGGTATTGGCAGTGGCGAAGCGATTGTGATCCTCGAACCAGATGGTCTTGCAAATATCGATTGCCTATCAAATTCAGAAAAAGCAGATCGTTTTGCAGAAATAAGTGGAGCTCTAGATATTCTTAAAACAAATTCGAAAGCAAAAGTATACATTGATGCGGGAAATCCAAATTGGATTGGTGCATCTGAGATGGCGGGACGACTTCAAAAAGCTGGAATTTCAAAAGCTGCAGGATTTTCTCTCAATGTATCAAACTATATTGATACTACTCAAAATATTTCCTACGGAACAAAATTGTCTTCGCTTACAAATGGAGCACATTTTGTGATCGATACATCACGAAATGGATCCGGATCAAATGGTGAATGGTGTAATGCTTCAGGGCGCTCACTTGGAAGTACTCCAACTCTATCGACAGGAAATAATCTTGTCGACGCATATCTTTGGATCAAAGTGCCCGGAGAATCTGATGGAAATTGTAACGGAGGCCCAAATGCTGGAGTGTGGTGGTCTGATTACGCTCTTGATCTTGCGAAGAGAGCGGGGTACTAAAATAAATAAATTAAATTCCAGCGAGTTTGATCGCCACAAAAAGTACCGCTGCGCCAAGAACGGTCATGAAAGTTGTCCAAATTGTTGGATGAGCGTGATGGCTTTCAGGAAGGAGATCACTCGCGCCGATGTAGATAAAGAAACCACAGAATGTTGCGAGGATAAGCCCGAGAACATTTTCGGGTACAGTAAAAAGGAGAGTTGATGCTGCTCCAAGAACTGGTGCGATAGCATCTAAAGCAAGCCATGAAAAGGCTTGCTTTTTATTTCCGTTATTTTTAAGAATGAGACTTACAGTATTAATTCCATCTGAAAAATCATGAACGAGAACAGCGATTGCTACGACAGTTCCAACACTCGCAGATACCTGAAAGGCAAGACCAATCGCAAGACCATCGAGAAAGCTATGTATTGAAAGGCTACCGGCGCCAAGTTTGCCGCGGCTTTCTGTGTGCTCGTGTTCGTGCTCATCTTCATGTGAATGGCTGTGAAAAATAACGAGTCGATCGAGAAGCATGAAAACAATAAAGCCAAGAGCTACAACAGAAGTAACAGTCGAGCCGAGATATGTTTTTGTGCCAAGCTCAATCGCTTCCGGCAAAAGATCAAAAAAAGCAACACCGATAACAGCGCCTGCTGAGAAGCCGAGAATGAGGTGGAGTCTGTCTCGGAATTTAAGAGCAAAACAGCCCCCAAGGAGGGTACAAACGAGTGCTAAAAGGGAAATGAGTATTACCATATAATAGCTATTTTATAGCACAAGAAAGCCATTTTTAAAAGAAGAGCTTTGTGTCATGAACCTTGCGGGGGATCGTCTCAACAATTGAAGGCTTGGTACAGTCCCTAAGCTTTCTATTAATTAGATAGAAAATTGGTTATGAAAAATAAATTAAACAAAGTAATTGCAGCAGGTGCTCTTGTTGCATCTATTGTACCAGCAGCATCTCTCGCAGCGTCTCTTGATCTTGGTAGCTCAAATGCTGCATCTGTCGGCGTAACAGTTGGCGGAGGTAGCTCTTCATCTTCTGCAAACGGAAACGTTAATGCGAATATGAATGTTGGAGTTAAAGCAGGTGCTAATTCATCTAGCTCTGCGATGACTGACGAGATGTCAGAATCAAATGCTACATCTGGAAATATAACTGTTGGTGGTACTGCAGATGTTAATGCAAACGGATCTATCTCTATAAATGGTGATGATGCACGACTTCTTTCAGATTCAAGTGTTGCACCGATCGCAGCCGCAAACGTATCTTCAGACACAGATCTTAAGACATACGCACAGGTTGTTGCTCGAGGTGATACATCTGTAAAAAATGTCGATGTAAAGGGAAATGATGTGAGCGTGACATACGAACGCCCAGCACGACTCTTCGGATTCCTTCCAGTAAATATTAAAGAAACAGCACATGTCACAGTTGATGCAAACGGAAAGGCAAATGTGAATGTAGATAAAAGCTGGTGGTCATTCCTAGCGTCTGACGATCTTCAGTCTGATCAGGTAACATCAGATATCAATGCTTCACTTAATGCGAATGCAGCCGTATCAGCAAACGGATCACTTACAGCATCACAGAAGGCAATGATTCTCTCGGCTATTGAAAATGCAGAGTCACGAGTGTATGCAAATGCAAACGCTAGTGCTCATGCAAATCTCACAGCTTCATCGACTGGATCTGTCTCTTACTAAAGAAAACAGATGAGTTATAATATGGTTAGCTTAGCTAACCATATTTTTTATTAGGAGCTAAGTAAGTATAAATTTATGCAAATTCTCGCAATCATTGGTCAGGTGGTTTTCGGGCTTTATTGGATTAATTCTGGAGTAAATCATTTTAGAAATATCGACGGAATGACTGGATACAGTGCTTCAAAAGGAATTCCAGCACCGCGAACAGCTGTTATTGTGACCGGACTTCTTCTTGTTCTTGGAGGACTTGGCATTCTCACAGGCTTCCATGTGCTTTGGGCGATTGCAGCGATTGTTATCTTTCTTGTTCCAACGACATTCATCATGCATGCGTTCTGGAAAGATACTGATCCAATGACAAAAATGTCTAATCAGATCAATTTCAGCAAAAACCTCGCACTTCTCGGAGCTGTCCTTATGCTCATCGAGCTTTCAGGAATCTGGCCTTGGACGATCTAAAATTAAAGCTTGGATAAATAGGGAAAATGCCGCGCTGCCAATGGCAGCGCGGCATTTTGTTATATAGATTTTATTATCTTTACAATCTCCGGAAATTCAGCGATCTGAAAGTGTCCATTCTTGTTTTTATAAATATGGATATTTACATGAGGAAGCTTGCCTCGATATTTTTCTGCGTGTGAGACAGGAACCACTTCATCATCTTCTGAAAAGAAAAGATGTACATTTTTGCTTTGTTTCTGAAGCAGGGAGATATTTGATTTGAGATTGAAGCCACCAACAAGATCTTCGCCGGTTACTGTGTTATCAAAAGGTGGACAGACAAGAAGAATTGCTCCAATCTTCTTTGGAAATGTGTGTTCGGAAAGATATTTAGCAAGAAAAATTCCTCCCAAAGAATTACCAATAAAAATAACTCCAGGTTTAAGTAGAGGAATGAATCTTTCAAAATAAATCTTCCATTCCTCGTATTTTGCATTATCTTGAAGCGGCATTCTTGGACGAATAATATTAAAATCTTTTCCTAGTTTTTTATCCAAATATTCTCCAGTCCAGCTATTTTTCTTTTCAATCGAAATGGTTCTGTTTTTTAAAAAGTGAATATAGTCTTTGTGGTTTTTGAATGTCATTCCTCCACCGATGAGAAATATATCTTGTTTGTTTTGCATGTATTCATACTAACGCGAGTGTCTTGATTTGTGTAGTTTTGGGTGGTATTGTCGGCGGAATGAAAACTGTTCCCAAAGAAAGCGACATTGAGAGGGAGCGGCAATATATCGACGCCCTCGATCAAATGCATGTCGGACAGATCTGTCTGTTTCTGATGCAGCGAATGCCGCTGGTCCTTAAGATCGCTGATGTCAAAGAACGCTGCGGTGAGCCGGTCTACAACCGAAAGGTGGAGCAAGCGAAGCTTAAACGCATCGTGGAGCATGCGACAAAGAGGTTTGAAGAACTTGGTGAGCAAAATCCAGTTCTCAAAACCGCTGATAAAAACCTTCTGAAGGTGCTCATCAGGGATATCTTCAAAAGCTTCCTGAAACATTCACGCGAGTTACAACATGCCCGAAGAGCAAAGCGGTAGTTGGCAGCGCATTCATGCCGAAGCAATCAAAGCTTCTGAGCGCGTAAGTGATGTTACGAACGTTGATGTGCTCGTCGCTGCAATTGTATTTACTCTGACGAGAGAAGGGGTTTCCCGAAGCCTTATCGACGAATACCTGCGTAGCAATGAGAGTGCTCTCCGTGATGTGTATCAACCAAGTACCATGAGACATGGGTGGCAATAAGCAGCTTTTAAGCTGCTATTTTTTATGGTAGAATTTTCCGCATGAACTCGTTAACAAGAAATCAATACATTGGTGTTGCAACAGCACTTATCGTTGCAGGCTTCATGTTTTATGGTATTAGCTATGTTTATTCAATCATTTCAAGCAAACAAAATATGACAGATCCAAATCAAATTCAGTCACAGGTGTCGGCAGAAGGTAATGCGACAAGCACAGTGGCTGCAAAAGGAGATCGCATCACAGTAAATTACACAGGAACTTTTGCAAACGGCACAAAATTCGACAGCTCATATGATCGAGGAGTTCCATTTACATTTACTCTTGGTGTTGGGCAGGTAATCGCCGGCTGGGATCAGGGACTTATCGGAACAAAAGAAGGTGAGAAATTGACACTTACAATTCCGCCAGCACTCGGATACGGAGATTCTGGAGTACCAGATGGACACGGAGGATTTTTTATTCCGCCAGGATCAACTCTTGTTTTCCAGGTTGAAGTTCTCAAAATCCAGAAATAATTCTAGATAAGAGAATTTCTATTTCTCGTGAAGTCATTTAAATTCACAATCAAGAAAAAGATAAAAGACCGGCTCGGAAGAGCCGGTTTTATCGAGACGCCTCACGGCACCATTGAGACGCCAGCTTTTGCTGTGGTCGGTACAAAAGGCACAGTAAAATCGCTCACAATCGAAGACTTAAAGGTCACTGAGGCTCAAGTTTTTCTTGCGAATACATATCATTTGTATCTCCAGCCAGGATCAAAACTTGTAAAAGAGGCAGGCGGACTCCATGCATTCACCGGTTGGAATGGACCAATGATTACCGACTCTGGTGGTTTTCAAGTATTTTCTCTTGGTGCTGCGTATGGAAAAAATATTACGAAATTTGTAAAAGGTGAGGACGCAAAACTTTTGCCAGAAGGAAAAAAGGAAGAGGAAGAAGTGGGACCAAAGATTGCACAGATCGATGCCGACGGCGTGTCATTTCGCTCTCATATCGACGGTTCTCTTCATTATTTCACTCCCGAAAAATCTATTGAAATACAACATGATCTCGGCGCGGATATAATTTTTGCATTTGATGAATGTACATCTCCAACTGAAAGCCTTCATTATCAAAAAGAGGCACTCGAAAGAACACATCGCTGGGCAAAAAGATGTCTGAAATTTCACAAAGAAAACTCAAATGGAACCCAGGCGCTTTTTGGAGTTGTGCAAGGTGGACGCTTTGAAGATCTTCGTCGCGAAAGCGCGCAGTTTTTTGGAGAACTTGATTTTGATGGCTATGGAATTGGTGGATCATTTATTAAAGAGGACATTGCTACGTCTGTGCGATGGGTAAATGAAACCTTGCCCCCCGAAAAGCCGCGGCACATGCTTGGTATTGGTGAGCCTCTTGATATTTTTGCTGGGGTTGAAAACGGATGTGATCTTTTTGATTGCGTTGCACCGACTCGAAACGGTCGCACTGGTACTTTGTATACCAAAGACGGCAAGATAAATATTCTCAATGCTAGATTTACTAACGACTTTACTCCACTAGAATCAGACTGTGAATGCTATACCTGCAAGAATTTTACAAAAGCATACATCTCACATCTTTTTAGAGCAAAAGAAATGCTTGCAGCGACACTCGCGTCGATTCACAATGTCTATTTCCTCAACAAGCTGATGAAAGATATTCGTGAGGCAATTTATGAAGATCGATTTGATGAGCTTAAACAGCAATTTATCTCTAGGTATTACGAAAAATAATTATCCACATAGGGCCCATTGATGGGCTCCTTTTGTGCTAAGATGAAAATACAATGAAACAGTATTGGATTACATTCTCATCCGTCATGAAAAGCGTCGAGCGATCGAGGATTTATTCTTGTTATTGTTAAATTCAACTCCCAAACAATACTAAGAACGAGTCCTTGAATTCCAAGGACTCGTTTTGCGCTATAGATATAGAGGACGCAAAAGCGGTTCTTTTGATCATCTCAACCACATGAATACAGAAAAAATAAAAACCTACGATAGGGCGATCGTAACTCGTGGCGCCATAGAACAGGAGCTTGAACATGCAGAAGACGGCACTCAAGGAAATACAATAAAAAACGACCATGGCACTAGCTTTGTGGTCGTGTATCACGCCGGGCTTCGGAAGTGGATAAGCAATTATGACTATAACCAGCTCCAAAGGCAGGAGGAAGGGGAAACGGAAAAGGGTGTGGATAAGGATGGAGAGTAAAACGCGCTTATTTTTAGGCGCAATTTTTATTTTTTGTCCAAGGTCTGCCCTTGGACAAGGTTGCGGGAAAAGGAAACTGATCTATAATATATGGACAAAATGAAAACATATTCATCACACGTCTTTGTGGCCATTAAGAAGCTCTCAAGCAGTTGAGGGTTCCTCTTTGTCACTAAGCGTTGGTGATAAAAAAGAGCCCTCAAACACGAGGGCTCTTTTATTATGAATGCTTCTAACTTCTCCCTTAGTATCTCTCTTGGTGATCTCTGCAAACAAGCAGAATCGATGGAAAGTCCTCATCTTATGTACCAGGAAGGACAACTTCTTCTCGGTACTGTCTGTGACATTCCACCGATCCGCAACGAGATTACTGTGACCAATGATGGTCTCTCTGTTCTTTTGATCGCACCGCTGTGTTTTATGACTTTGCTCCGAAAGATCCGGGAATTCTTTGAATGTTCCGAATACATTTTCTTTCATTGCGAAGGTTCACGAATTCATGTGCGAGCTTACTAAGCGCCACTTTGTGGGCGCTATTTTTTATAAAAAAATTCAGCGTAGTGTTTACGCTGGTTGTGTTAGTGAGTCTTCCGTCAAGTCGAAGCCAGAATCAGGTGCTCCGATGACTTGAATCATTTGATCGAGCATGCCTTTCCAGTCCGGATTGTTCGGATAGTGGTTGGCACCAAACCACACTGCCGTCCCACCGGGAACAGACATCTTGATCGGGTTACCCCGAAAACCTTCATCGATGATACCGATGAGTTTGCAGTTGCCAGATTCGATGCATGCTCCCGCAAGAGCGGTAAATCTTGCCATCTGCCAATCTTTGCCACGGTAGAGAAAGATGACTCCGTACTTGTGCATCTTGATAGCAGCTAGTAATTCATCGATGTTGTCGTTCCAATGGACCTGCCATCCCTTTGGTGTGTACCGATGAGGACGTGCATCCTGAAAATGGAAAAACGCGAAAAGAGCTTTCATATTGAGGAAACCCTACAGTACAGGTTTTCTTTCGTCAACCAAGCTGTTATTATTGTGGGATGAATTTTAAGATCAAAGCAGACTGGAAACCAGCTGGAGACCAGCCAAAAGCTATAAAAGGCCTTACAGAAGGGCTAAAAAAAGGTATGCGACACCAGACTCTTTTGGGTGTGACTGGATCTGGAAAAACCTTTACAGCTGCAAATGTGATCGCAAATTTTGATAAGCCAACTCTTGTTATTGCTCACAACAAAACCCTTGCCGCCCAACTTGCTCAGGAGTACAAAGAATTTTTTCCTGAAAACGCAGTGCATTATTTTGTTTCATATTACGACTACTATCAGCCGGAAGCGTACATGGCTGCGTCGGACACATATATCGAAAAAGAGGCACAGATCAACGAAGAGATTGACCGACTTCGACATGCATCGACTCAAGCACTCCTCACCAGAAAAGATGTGATCATTGTTGCGTCTGTTTCTTGTATTTACGGTTTGGGTTCGCCAGTTCAATATGAAAAAGTAAATCTCAAAGTAGAAGTTGGACAAAAGATCGGCAGAAATGATCTTGCTCGAAGATTTATTTCAATTCATTACGACAGAACGACTGCAGATCTAAAGCCAGGACTTTTCCGTGCGCTTGGAAACTCGCTTGAGATCATGCCCGTGAGCGATCGAGTAATTTATAAGATTGATTTTGCAGGTGAGGAGATACAAAGAATTTATAAGCTCGATGAAGTAACGAGAGAAATTATTTCCGAAGAAAAAGTTTTCTTTCTTTTTCCTGCGAAGCACTTTATTTCAGATGAAGAAGCGCAAAAAAGAGCGATCATGAGTATACAAGATGAGCTTAAAGATCGTCTCAAAGAATTTGAAAAGGAAGGAAAGATACTTGAGGCAGAGCGACTGAAGCGTCGCACAAATTATGACCTCGCACTCCTTCGAGAAGTTGGCTACTGCAATGGTATTGAAAACTACTCACGACATTTTTCTGGAAAAGCTCCAGGCGAAGCGCCGGATTCACTCCTTTCATATTTTCCAAAGACAAAAGATGGCAAAGCGGACTTTCTCACAATCATCGATGAGTCGCACGTAACAGTGCCGCAGATTGGTGGAATGTATGCCGGCGATGCATCACGAAAGAAAAATCTTATCGATTATGGTTTTCGTCTTCCTTCCGCAGCAGATAACAGACCTCTTAAATTTCCTGAGTTTGAAGAGCGAGTTGGGCAGACGATCTATACATCTGCAACACCAGGTGTCTATGAAAAAGAGCACTCAGAACAGGTTGTGGAGCAGGTGATCCGCCCGACAGGTCTTATCGATCCTGAAATTACGGTAAAACCCGTGGTACAAAATGGAGAATTTAAAGGCCAGATCAAAGATTTTATCGAAGAAGCTGAAAAGACAATCAAAAGAGGCTTTCGCGCGATCGCTACTACCCTCACAAAGAAAATGGCTGAGGATCTTTCTGAATTTCTTAAAGATAAAAAGATCAAAGCGGAATATCTTCATAGTGATATCGATACACTTGATCGAATCAGAATTCTTACAGAGTTCCGAAAAGGAAAGTTTGATGTGCTTGTCGGAGTAAACCTGCTTCGAGAAGGTCTCGACCTTCCTGAAGTGGCTCTCATTGGAATTCTCGATGCTGATAAAGAAGGATTCCTCCGCTCTGAAACATCTCTCATTCAGATCATCGGCCGTGCCGCGAGAAATGTAGAGGGAAGGGTGATTGTTTATGCAGATCATATGACAGGATCTCTCGATAAAGCGATCGCAGAAACTGAACGACGCCGAGGAATTCAGATGGCGTATAACAAAGAGCACGGCATCACTCCAAAAACCGTCATCAAAAATATTAAAGACATCACAGAAACTCTTCAGAATGAAAGAGAAAGAACGATCAATAATCTGATTCAGATCGATAAAGTTCAGTTTGAGAAATCACCTGAAGATTTCATCAAACAGAAAGAGAAGCAAATGGAAGCTGCGGTCAAAGATCTCGATTTTGAAACAGCAGCAATTCTTCGTGATGAAATAAAATTCTTGGCAGAAAAAGCAGGAATTGAATATGCGGGTTTTTCGAAAAAGAAGGGGAGGAAAAAGAAATCTCAATAATAAAATTCGGATCAGCCACGAAGGCGATCCGATAAGTGGGACAGGTGCTTGGTCACAGAATCCCAATTCCATTTACCAGCATCATCTGTCCAGTTTGGTCGATTAAGGTATGCCACGATCGAGGCATTCCGTGTTGCAATTTCTTGTTGAGGTGGCTGACTAACTAGAATTATGATCCATCGCACCTGCTGCCTGACAGCGATCTCAATGTAGGATTCCAGCATTGAAGGGCGCTCTGGGTTGCCGTTCAAAAAAACAGCGTCCCAAGTTTCTTCAGCAAAGATTTTTGCGTTATTACACGCCGTGTCATCGAGAGCTGAGTAATCAAGGTCGTGTGCTGCGCGAGTCCAAATTGAAGGCTTTATGATTCCTAGATTGTTGAACTCAAAAAGAGTAAATAATCCAAAAAGAACTTTCATAGCGTAATAAAACCATGAATTTGTATTTTGTCAAATAATAGACCTCCCAAAATCCCTATAATCTGCTATAATAGCTCTACATACATATAGATGGGCTCGGCAGAGCCGTTTTTAACGTTTATATACACATGGAAAAAAAGAAAAAAATAGAAACAGACTCAATTATTGTGAAAGGTGCCCGCACTCACAACCTCAAAAATGTGACTGTGGAGATGCCTCGCAATAAGATGATCGCTATCACAGGTCTTTCTGGATCAGGAAAGAGCTCTTTGGCTTTTGATACTATTTTCGCTGAAGGTCAGCGCCGCTATGTAGAATCTCTCTCTTCTTACGCTCGGCAATTTCTCCGTCAGATGCAAAAGCCTGATGTGGATGAAATCATCGGTCTTTCTCCTGCAATTTCAATTGATCAGAAATCTCGCTCAAACAACCCCCGCTCGACTGTTGCGACGATTACAGAAATTTACGATTATCTTCGAATTCTTTTCGCACGAATTGGAAAACCACACTGTCTCGTCTGCGATCGCGAAATAAAAAAGCTTTCAAAGGAAGAAATCATTGAATCGATTGATAATATTGTTTCTTCGATCGATAAAAAGGAAAGCGGAAAGAAAGTAATGGGTGTTGATGTCGACAAAACGACATTTCAGATCTACGCACCTGTTGTACTTGGCCGAAAAGGAGAGTATTACCAGCTTCTTTATGATCTTCTTGGAAAAGGATACGAAAGAGTGATGGTTGATGGGCGAGTAATGAAACTTCGCGAAAGAATCGACCTCACAAAGAACGTAAAACACGACATCGATGTGCTCGTCGATGAATTTTATCTTTCAGAATTTGAAGAAGGCGGAGCTGGATTTAAAGAGCGAATGAATGAAGCGATTGAAAAAGCATTAGAGCAGTCTGATGGTTTGCTTCGCATTGTCACACCTCACGAAAATCAGCTCATCTCATCAAAATTTATGTGTCCGTACGACGGTTTCTCATATCCCGAGATCGAGCCTCGACTTTTCTCGTTCAACTCTCCCTACGGAGCATGTCCAGAATGTAACGGACTTGGTACAAGGGAATTTTTCAGCAACGAAGAATGTCCGGTCTGTCATGGCGCGCGACTTCGTCCTGAAGCTCTTCATGTTTTTCTTGGGAAAGACCGACAGAATATTGTAACTCTCACAAATCTTTCTATTAAAAACGCTCAGGACTTTTTCGATGAGCTCGATCTTACAAATAGAGACAAAGAAATCTCGAAAGTAGTAATCAAAGAAATTCAATCGAGACTTCAGTTCATGATCGATGTAGGTATTGAATATCTCACACTCGATCGCCGAGCAAACACTCTTTCTGGAGGAGAGGCACAGCGAATTCGCCTTGCATCGCAGCTTGGTTCCGGTCTTGTGGGAGCTCTTTATGTGCTCGATGAGCCGACGATCGGACTTCATCAGCGAGATAATGATCGCCTCATTAAAACACTTCTCAATCTTCGTGATATTGGAAACACAATCATTGTTGTAGAACACGATGAGGATACGATGTTTGCTTCAGATTATATTATTGATATTGGCCCTGGAGCTGGAGTGCACGGCGGACAGGTTGTTGTCTCTGGATATCTCGATGAACTTCTCACAGCAAAGAAAAATGATTCTAAATCTCTCACACTCGCATATCTTCGTGAGGAAGAAAAAGTCGAAGTGCCAGAGGAACGTCGTGAACAAGACAAAGGAAAAATAAAAATTGCTGGAGGAAAAGTGTTCAACATTAAAAATCTTAATGTTGATATTCCACTTGGACGATTTATCACGGTAACAGGAGTCTCAGGTTCTGGTAAATCTTCTTTCGTCTATGAAATTCTTTACAAAAATCTTCAGGCACGACTTGAGAAGAGACATCGAACAGCACAGACTTTCAACTGTACATCTTTTTCTGGTACAGAATATATTGGGCGATCTATCCTCATCGATCAGTCTGCAATCGGACGAACACCCCGCTCAAACCCAGCGACATACACAGGTGCGTGGACTCACATCCGCGATATGTTTGCGGCAACGGCAGAAGCTAGAGTTCGTGGCTGGAAAGCAAACCGATTTTCTTTCAACGTAAAAGGTGGACGCTGTGAGACATGTCAGGGAAATGGAATGATCGAAGTGGAAATGCACTTCTTGCCAACTGTCTTTGTGACGTGTGATGTATGTAACGGAAAGAGATTTATGAAAGAAACTCTTGAGATCAAATACAAGAAAAAGAATATTCATGATGTACTCGAAATGACCGTAGAAGAAGCACTCGAATTCTTCAAAGATATTCCTGCGATCTCAGACCGACTCGAAACTCTTATGGAAGTAGGGCTTGGATATTTAAAACTGGGACAGTCTGCAACGACTCTTTCCGGTGGAGAAGCGCAGCGTGTAAAAATCTCTTCTGAGCTTTACCGACCACATCTTCAAAAAACTCTATATATTCTCGACGAGCCAACGATCGGACTTCATTATGATGACGTGAAAAAACTTATCGAAATTCTTCAGCGACTTGTAAACAAAGGAAACACTGTGCTCGTCATTGAACACAACATGGACCTTATCAAATCTTCTGACTACATCATCGACATCGGCCCAGAAGGAGGAGAAAAGGGAGGACAGATCATTGCTAAAGGAACTCCAGAGGAAGTTGCAAACAATGTGAAAAGTTTCACAGGGCAGTATCTAAAGAAAATTCTAAGAAGAAAATAGCAAATAAAAATTCTGCCGTGAAGGCAGAGGTTAATTGTGTGGTCTGTTTTGTCGCTCGATGCAAAGCTCTGCAAGAAGAAGTTCTTCTCGGGCGCCCGCTCGAACCATGGCTTCGAGCGTGAGCTCAGAGTCACCCACGTCATCGAGGCTAAAGCCGGCGATCTTCGCTGTAATTCGAACAGCCTTTTTGTCAGCAAGCTTGTGGAAATCAAGATTCTTTAGATTTGCGATAGCTGATGCCATCTCGACAAAACGAGTGGTTGGTACCTGAATAAACCACGAAGGTGTACTAATCATCGACAATAATATATAATAGAAAACACAAATCGTCAATAAAATGAAGGTAGAATACTTACAAAAGAAAAAACTTCCAGACACCCCGGGTGTTTATTTTTTCTTGTCGAAGAGCAAGAGACCTCTTTATATTGGTAAAGCAACATCACTTCGCGATCGTGTGCGGAGTTATTTCTCAAAAGATCTTATCGAAACTCGTGGGCCGCTTCTTGTAAAAATGGTTGAAGAAGCGCATTCAATCGAATTCAAAACAACAGACTCAGTGCTTGAAGCGCTCATTCTTGAAGCCGATCTAATAAAGAAATGGAAGCCCGAATACAATACAAAAGAAAAGGACGATAAAAGTTTTAATTGTGTTGTCATTACAAAAGAAGATTTCCCACAGATTCTTCTCATCCGAAAAAAGGATCTGAATTTCGAAGATTGTAAATATGGTGAGCGGTCACTTAAAGCTATCTACGGACCATTTACAAACGGCATGCAACTTCGCGATGCTCTTAAAATCATTCGAAAAATCTTTCCGTACCGCGATGAGAAATGTTTCCCAAAAGGATCAGCAAAAAACAAAAATGGACGAGCGTGTTTTTCTCGTCAGGTCGGTCTTTGTCCGGGTGTATGTACTGGTGAAATTTCAAAAGAGGAATACAGAAAGACAATTAATCATCTCGAGCTTTTCTTCGAAGGTAAAAAAAGTCGACTTATAAAAAGTCTCGAAAGGGAAATGAAGGAGTATGCAAACGTCGGCGAATTTGAAAGAGCGGCGGGGGTCCGTGAGACACTTCATGCCCTTACTCATATTCGAGATATCGCACTTATAAAGAAAGATATTGTTTTAGAGGGTGGCTTTTATATCGAAGCATATGATGTAGCGCATTTGTCTGGAAAAAACATGGTCGGTGTTTGTGTTTCGATTGTTGACGGTATGTCTGACAAAAAGAATTACAAGAAATTTAATATTCGCACTGTTTCGTCAACAAATGATGTGGGTGCGCTCAAAGAAATTCTTTCAAGACGCTTCGCTCACGATGAATGGAGATTTCCAGAGCTTGTGGCGGTAGACGGTAGCACGGCGCAAATGAATGCTGCAAAAGAAGTGCTTGCATCGAGAAATATTTCTATTCCTGTTGTTGCTGTAGTGAAGGATGATAAGCATAAGGCAAGAGGGATTTTGGGTGATGAATCGATCGTAAGGTTACATAAAAGCGCCATAATACTCGCAAACAGCGAAGCGCACCGTTTTGCCATTGCATTTCATAAGAAAAAAAGAGGGAAGAGCTTTTTGCCGTAAACTATTGACGAAACTCGTTTTTTGTTTAAAATCATTTTTAGTTTTTTCCTGGTCACAAAGGGTAGTAGCTTGGAGGCACTCCCTTGGTAGGGTGGTTTGAAAATCCAGGAAATATGGCGGGTCTTGCGGACACTTATCAAAATTGTGAGGCGTAGTTTTGGTCCTCATTTTATCTAGATAACGTGGCATCGCCCGCCATGCACTTTCGACGGCAGGACCGTCAACCTCGGGAGAACCCGTGGGCATAGGCGGTGAGTTGTCTTTACGACGGCTCACCGCTCTTTTTTTATATGTATTCATCTAGTACAATATTTTCAATGCATTCAACTCAGAAAAAGAAAGTTGCCGTACTTCGTGGAGGACCTTCAAGTGAATATGAGGTGTCGCTCAAAACTGGCGCTAGTGTTCTCAAAAATCTTCCAGAAAAATATATTGGTATTGATGTGCTCATCGATAAAGACGGCGTGTGGCATATCGATGGTTTTCCAGTAGACCCAAAAAATCTTCACCTCAAAGCAGATGTCGCTTTCATTGCTATGCATGGAAAATATGGCGAGGATGGAACAGTACAAAAAATTCTTGAAACATGGCACATGCCATTTACTGGGTCAAAAGCACTTGCATCTGCTATTGGTATGAACAAAGCTTTGGCAAAAGATGTTTTTACAAAGCATGGCATCAAGACACCACGACATAAACTTCTTCGAAAAGAACTACTTACTGATATTAAAAAAATAGCCCACGAGCTTTATACCACTTTCACTCAGCCTTCTGTCGTAAAACCCGCAACTGCAGGATCCTCAGTCGGTGTATCACTCGTATATTCGCTTAAAGACATGGAGGCAGCGCTCGAAAAGGCCAAAGAACATGGAGATATTCTCATAGAAGAACTCATAAAAGGAAAGGAGGCGACGGTTGGAGTGCTTGAGAAATTCCGTGGAAAAGATTTTTATTCGCTTATACCAGTAGAAATACGCCCAAGATCTCAAAGTTTTTTTGATTATGAAGCAAAATACAGTGACACTGCTGGTGCGGATGAAATCTGCCCAGGTACATTCTCGAGACAAGAAACTGAAGAGCTCGAAAGGCTTGCGGTGGCTGTGCACAAAGCGCTTGGTGCAAGACATTATTCCAGGACGGATTTTATGGTGCATCCAAAAAGAGGAATTTTCGCACTTGAAATAAATACATTGCCAGGGCTTACAGCGCAGTCGCTTCTTCCAAAAGAAATGATTGCTGTCGGATCTTCTTACGGCGAACTTTTAGAGCATCTTATCGAGCTTGCTTTGAAGAAATAATTGCAAAAATAAGCTTCAATTTTGATAATAAAAATTCCCGCACAATGTTGCGGGTTTTTTAGCAAGCGATGGCTTCGCGGTTCTGGTTGGCCAGAGCCTTGAGCTTCGGCAGAACGTTGGCGTTCCACCACTGGCGCCAGTTTTCGCGATGCTTCACGATCCAGTCGAGCAGGGCTTTCTCGAAGCCAACATCCTGTCCGGCTTCCCGGCTCATGCACCACTTGTGCTTGAGGATTTCGTCGCGTTCAGCGAGAAATGCTTTGTAGAGGAGGCTCTCCTCAACGAGTTTCTTATCTGTGGGATCTTCTTCAGCACTGAATTTTACGAGGTTCGCACTCATAGGGGTCTCCAAGTTACTGAATCGATCTTAATCCCTAAAGATCATGTCCTTACCTCAAAGCATACACCCGCAGAGTTTGTTGACAAGAGAGTTATCCACTGGTCTAAGTGCCGAAATTGCTTTCAAAATTCACAGCTCTGCTTTATTTACAAATACAAGGCAATAGGGTAATATTTCCAAATCCTGGGCCCCTAGCTCATCTGGTAGAGCGCCTCACTTGCACTGAGGAGGTGAGCGGTTCGAGTCCGCTGGGGTCCACATCAGGAGACAAAGACGCATCAAAAGCGTCTTTTGTCTTGAAGAGACTGGATATTTGTGCGGTTCCAAATTTCTCGCCATCAAAGACTACTCCGGAAGGAAATTGGAACCATTGGAGTGCCAATTTAGTCTCAACATCTTTCTTTTCCCAGAATGCTCCAGGCGACTTCAAATACTGCTCGGCATAATTGAGCATCTCATTGATATTGAGATTGCTGTTTTCAGACTCATATAGCTTGGCATTGATTGAAATGATTTCTTCCTTTGAAAGATCGAGCTGTTCCTTGAGAGTGTCATCATCAATAATTCCTTTGAAGTTCTTCTGGATGAGAGAGCTTTTGAGATCTTGAAGTTCAATAAGACGTCTTTGTAATTTTGCTGTATCTGTTCTCATTGCAGAAGTAGCTTTCTCAAACTTTTGTTTTATGAATACTTTGAGCTTTGCTATTTTCTCTTCATCAAACTTAAATTGCTCGGCAAATATAACAAAGTCTTTTTCAAGAGAATCCTTTTGATAATTTGATCCTTTCATACCAAAACGATAGAAAGCATACTTCTTGCCTCGTCGCCCCTTTGACCAACTTCCTGTCATTTTCAAGCCTTCCTTGCTAAATACAAAACGTCGAAGAGGAAAATCTGGATGATCAGTTTTATAGGCTGTCATTGTTTTACTACGTCGTTGAAGAACCTTTTGCACACAATCAAATAACTCAACAGAAATAAGAGGTTCAAAAGTACCTGGATGCTGTTCACCAAATTTTTCAATGATTCCACAGAAAACTTTATTCTTGAGAACCTTATAAAAATAGCTTCGACTTATTTTCTCACCTTTCTTTGAACGAAGACCATTTTTAGTAGCTTCTTTCCAAATATGATTTATATCAGAGAGGCCTTTGGCCACAGTCTTGAAAATGTCTACAATCATAGGAGCTGTTTCATCTGGAATAAGATTAGACTTTCCATTTACAATTCCATTCTTATACCCTAGAGGAGCGCCCCAAACATACCTACCTTCGCGTACAGCGTCTTTCATCCCATCTGTGCAGCGCATAGCTCGTATATCATTATCAAATTGAGCAACATTGACCATCGTATTCTCTAGGAATCGACCAATAGGAGTATCTTCAATCTGCTCCATAACAGATTTAATTGTTACATTGTATTTTTCGAGCAATAATTTTATCTGCGCATAATCAGCTACACTTCTTGAAAGGCGATCTACTTTGTAAATTATCAAAATAGATTCTTCATCATTTTTCTTTGCACAATACGAAAACATCTTTTTCAATTCTGTACGATCTGCGGTTTTTGCACTTTCTCCACGTTCAATGAAAATTTCAATATCATCAATACTAAAACCAAGTTTATAAGCCAGTTCTTTGCATGCTTTCTCTTGAGTGAGAAGACTATTGCCTTCATCCGCTTGCTCCTTTGTAGAAACTCTACAGTAGATTATTATTTTCTTTCGCTTTGATTTTGAATTGATTGAATTCATATAAAAAAGATGTAACAAGAACATCTGCTAGTCTCTCTAGCATATCATTTTCCGTAACAATAGGTTTTTCATTTTTCAGTAATGAATCCTTTTTGCTTTTATTTCTTTTATTACGTGTCGATACGACCATGTATATATCATGGCAAATCGACCCCAAATCTCCGGGGCAACATGATAAATATCCATACAGCGCTTCACAGTTTGGAAATCAAATTTGTATTTTCAAAGTCGTATATCTTTCAATAACTTCAATGTTGAGATAGAATGTATTTACAACTAAATAGCCAAGTAGCCTAAACCTTTGAGTAATCAAAGGCATGGCGAAACAAAGTCCCGCAAAGACATAAAAAACCCATCATGTGGGGTTGTCTTTGCGGGCTATATCGGGAAACCGGTATAAATGACTTCGGTCATTACCTACGTGGTGGGCTTTTTGTTGTTAAAATTTATGAAGCACAATCAGAAAAGAGTAAAAAGACATGTTGAAGCATTGAGAATGTTTGGAATAATTTCATGTTCTTTATTCATTGGTACTCTTATAACAATAAAAATTTTATATGGAAGCCAACTACATACGTTTGCAGACTTTCTCTCGTTCATCGGATTGTTAGCTCTTACGT
This sequence comes from Candidatus Tayloriibacteriota bacterium, assembly GCA_029288615.1. GTDB lineage: Bacteria > Patescibacteriota > Minisyncoccia > Phycocordibacterales > CAIRYW01 > JARIGV01. Next base: position 251 of record JARIGV010000026.1, on the reverse strand, counting down.
CTTTAATTTCATTACCTATCACAATAGGCCTTTATTTCCTCCTTAGCGTGAAGTTTGATTTAGATGATGATGTTTATACTTTGGGATGGAATGACGGCTACAGGGACAATTTAACGCCAAAGACCCATGAAGAAAGTCGATAAGGATGGAAATACAATCCTCATAGCTGATTTCTTTGATAGAAAACCAAATTTCACCTGGAATCCCAAATCCTGGAAGAAGAGATTTTGGTGGTTTTTGCGCAAAATCTT
>JARIGV010000011.1 GCA_029288615.1 Candidatus Tayloriibacteriota bacterium | reverse complement strand
GCGCACGGAGATGTATTCTCAGGGCGCTTAATATGAGAATTTTATCGATAGAAACAAGCTGCGACGAAACGGCAATCGCCCTCCTTGAAGCCAAAGGTGGTCTTACAAAACCTTCATTTAAAGTCATTGCTGATGCGCTGTATTCACAAGTAAAAATCCACGAAGAATTCGGTGGCGTTTTTCCTATGATGGCTAAGCGAGAGCATGCAAAAAATCTTGTACCATTACTTCATAAAATTCTCAAAAAAATTGGAACAAAAAAGACAGCGATTTCTGAAAAAACAAAAACTAAATTAAAAACAATTCTCGAGCGAGAGCCAGGACTTTTTGAAATGATGGAGAAAAGTATTTTCCATATCGCAAAGCCAAAAATTGATCTCATTGCTGTCACATCAGGCCCTGGTCTTGAGCCAGCACTCTGGGTTGGTATCAACTTCGCAAAAGCGCTTGGAATACTGTGGGATATTCCAGTTCTCCCAGTAAACCACATGGAGGGACATATTGTTTCTGTGCTTGGCAAAAAGCCGCTTCGTTTCCCTACTCTTTCACTTCTTATTTCAGGTGGTCACACAGAGCTCGTCGAATCAAAAAAAGTTGGCTCATATAAAATTTTAGGAAAAACTCGTGATGATGCAGTTGGTGAAGCTTTTGATAAAGTCGCACGCATTTTAGGACTTCCCTATCCTGGCGGTCCCCAGATTTCAAAACTTGCAGAGAAAGCACGAAAATCAAAAGCTGCAGGCGCTGAAAAAATTACTCTTCCTCGCCCAATGATTCATTCTCATGACCTCGACTTCTCTTTCTCTGGACTTAAGACTGCCGTGTTATACCTTACACAGAAAATTGGCACACTTTCAGAAACTCAAAAAGAAATGATTGCTCTCGAATTTGAAAATTCAGTCACTGATGTTCTCGTTTCAAAAACGAAAAACGCTTTGAAGAAACTAAATTCCAAGACTGTCATTGTGGCTGGAGGGGTTTCAGCAAATACTCACATTCGAAAAAGAATGCTTTCGCTTAAAAAAGAATTTAAAGATATTGAAATTCGATTTCCTGATAAAAAACTCTCAACCGACAATGCGATCATGATTGGCATGGCTGGATATCTCGAAAGCATAAAGAAAAAAGTTACTAAAAATACAAAAATAAAGGCTGAAGGCAATCTAAGTTTTCGCTAAGCTTTTAAGTACGAGCGAAGTTCACGAAGAACTCTTTTTGACTCATCGTGAGTTATTGTTTTTTCTGCATCAGAAAATGAAAACCATTGTACTGATTCGACATCGGGAAGTTCTGGAGCTAGTTCATTTTTTTCTTTCGCAATTGAAACAAAATACGAATTTGTCTTATCTATCTTTTCGTCATTTTCTTCAAATTGATAGTGTTCCTCGAAAAGCACTCCATCAAGAACTATCGGAAGAGAGAGCCCTGTCTCTTCTTTCGTCTCACGTACAGCAGTTTGGAAAGGATTCTCTCCTTCCTCAGGAGTTCCTTTTGGAAAACCCCAATGATCTCCCGATCTGTTTTTTACTAGCGCAACATAATATCCGGTCTCGTCTTTATAAAGTGGAATAACGCCAAACGAATGCCTTTCTTGTGTTGTCATATATCTATTATGACAGACTTTTTTGCCAAAAAAGTAGACTTGCAATGGTATCAAATTATGTGTTACAGTAGTGTCGCTTTAGAGCACGGCCAGAAAGCCGTTTTTTATATCTCACTATTTTACCTATGGAAATACGAAATATCGCAATTATCGCTCACGTGGACCACGGAAAGACAACCCTTACCGACGCCCTCATGAAACAGGCTGGTCTTGGAGCGGAAGACACATCAATGGACTCAAACGCACTCGAAAAGGAGCGCGGTATTACTATTTATGCCAAGAACACTTCAATCTTTTATAAGGACACGAAGATCAACATTGTAGATACACCAGGTCACGCCGACTTCGGTTCTGAGGTTGAACGAGTACTTCGCTCTATCGACTGCGTGCTCCTTGTTGTCGATGCTCAGGAAGGTCCAATGCCACAGACTCGATTCGTACTCAAGAAATCTCTCGAACTTGGTCTTAAGCCAATTGTTGTGATCAACAAGATCGACAAACCTGCAGCAAACCCAGCTCGCGTGCACGAAGAAGTTCTCGAACTTTTCCTCGACCTTGGAGCAAATGACATTCAGCTTGATTTCCCTACTGTCTACGCTATCGGCCGCGAAGGAGTAGCTATGAAAAATCTCACAGATGAGAGAGTAAATCTCAACCCTCTTCTTGATGTTGTTCTCGCGCATGTTGCACCAGCAAATACAAAAGACGATGCTCCACTTCTTGCTCAACCTTTCAACCTCGCTTATGACAACTTTCTTGGACGTATGGCAGTCTGCCGTGTATATGAAGGAACAATCAAAGATGGATCTACTGTTACTGTAAAAAAAATCGACGGCACACTCAAAACTGGACGTCTTACAAAACTCTACACATTTGAAGGAACTTCAAAGAAAGAAGTAAAAGAAGCGCACTCTGGTGACATTGTAATGATCGCTGGAATTCCTGACATCTTCATCGGTGATACTGTCTGCGAAGATCCATCTCTCGCAGCACTTCCACCAATTCATGTCGACGAGCCTACAATCTCCCTCGACTTTTTGGTAAATGACTCTCCTTTTGCAGGACGCGAAGGAAAATTTGTAACAACACGACAAATTCGCGAACGACTCGAAAAAGAACTCGAAATCAACGTGGGTCTCCGCGTAGATTTTTCTGGTTCAGACCGATTCAAAGTATACGGACGAGGAGAACTTCATATTGCTATCCTTCTTGAGAACATGCGACGTGAAGGATTCGAGCTTTCTGTGTCACAGCCACACGTTATTATTCGAGAAGAAAATGGTGTGAAAATGGAACCTTACGAAGAAGCAACAATCGACTCACCAATGGATTTCTCTGGTGCGATTATCGAAAAGCTTGGGAAGCGAAAAGGTATCATGACTAGCATGAAGCAGGAAGGAAGCCAGGTGCGCCTTATTTTCGAAATTCCTACTCGAGGACTTCTTGGATATAAGAACCAGTTTACAATCGACACACGAGGTGAAGGAATTCTCTGCTCACGTTTCCTTGATTTCAAAGAATACGCTGGGCCAATTGAAAAGCGAGAAGCAGGATCAATGGTTTCTATGGAAGCTGGAAAATCTCTCGCCTTCGCACTCGATAACCTTCAGCAGCGAGGAACTCTCTATATTGGTGCTGGAACTGAAGTCTATGTTGGACAAGTTATTGGAAACACAGCAAAAGGCGAAGATCTTGATGTGAACCCAACAAAGGGAAAGCAGCTTACGAACATGCGAGCATCTGGTTCTGACGGAACAACATACCTCACACCACACCTTGAGATCGATATCGAGAAAGGTCTCGAGACAATGCAAGATGATGAATATCTCGAAGTGACTCCAAAGAGTGTTCGTATCCGAAAGAAATTCCTCACAAAGACAGATCGCGACAAAGCGGCACGAAAAGATAGAGGACTCGATTACTAAAATTCTAAATCAAAAGCCGCGCCCCAGAGGGG
>JARIGV010000004.1 GCA_029288615.1 Candidatus Tayloriibacteriota bacterium | reverse complement strand
CTGATCTTGAGTGCTGATGGAGCAATAACATCCTTGAGTTCAAGAATTCCTGTCTCATAAATTTCCTGCGGCAAAATTGCAGTGACAGGTGTTGTCTGCTGTTCTTCTTTTTTTCCTAATAAGTTATCGATAAATGACATGATGATGTAACAGCGTAATTATATCTCTATCTTGCCGCAGCTTGCGTGACATTGATAGGTTTCTCGGTGTCTCCTGGGTTGAAAAGTTTGTAATAGAGCTCAACTAGTTCTTCTGTTCCAAGTGGCACAGCGCGCACCCCCATACGAAGAAGACCTTGAATCACTACTTCTGTTCTCTCGAGAAGCTGAGTTCGATTTTCTTCAAATGAATCATTTGCTGCGGTCTTGCTTTCCTTCTTGCTAAACATATTCGTGATACCGCCGAATGCTCCCTGCCCTTTTTTTGTCTGAATAAGTGCCGGGCTATATGCAACAACAATAAAGAAACTCTTCGACATAATATTCACTGTATCAGTGAAATTCTTGATGAATTCGATATATTCTCTTGTTTGGATTTTAAGAAGATCGATTTTCTGCTCTTTTAAAACTCCCTCCAAAAGGGCTATGTAAGGCCGTATATCTAGCTTTCGTGACTGAGAGAAAATCTGGATTGAGAAGTTTATGGAGTTGAGAAAATTTTGAAACTGGTAGATGATCGCGTTCTGTTCATCAACACTTTTAAGTGCGAAGTTGATTGAAGATGTCATCACCACAGTGCGAAGTCCGCCATCTTTCAAAACTACGACGCCGTCGCGTATTTCTTTGATCGGTACAAAATCTTGTGAGCTTTGATCAGCCATTATCGTCGATTAAGTATATCAGTTGAAAGACCTTTAAACGATGTGAGTTCGTCTGAATCCGAGATTGAAGTTTTATTTTCTGGATGAATCTCATCTCTACTCTTAAAACCTGAATCTTTTGAATAAATAGAATTATTGATATCAAGAGACCATGTGAGCTCTTTGAGTTTTGAATTTGAAAGCTTTGGTACAAGTACTTTGCTTGGATCGACGGCAATATTTCTTTGTGCCTGCGCTGAATCCGTGTCTGTCTTTTTCCAGATGTAGAGTTTATTGCCAAGAGCAAAACGTAACGCAGATTCTACGACCTCGATGAAAGGTCTATTGTTTACTTTATAAAATGCGAGAGCAAGCGAAAAACCTCCCATTGGAACAATAATAAAAATTGAAAGATAGATAGGAAGGAATCTATATGCGAGAAAACATATTGCTGCCCCACCGGCAACATAGACGAATTGTCTGAATGTAAGCGGACCGAAAATTTTATCTTCGATCTCGATGAATTGAGGTACTTGGTATTGCATGGATATACACATTATATATCCACCGACTTTTGAGAGCTAGTCGCTTACGCTAGAGGTTCGCGATATGGATCGGTCGAATATTGTTTTGGTGCATCGTTTACTTTTGGTGCTGCAGGTTTTGGTGTTTCAATCTTCGCAATCTCGGCGTGATCTGACATTGTAACGATACCTGAAAGCTTCTGCGATGTAAGATTATCAAGAATTCTCTTTTTTGCTTCTTCAAGTGAAGGATTTGTCGCTGTATTTACAGGTGCTGCTGGAGTAACTGGAGCTTTTGGAATTTCGACTACTGGTGTTTCAACTTTTCGTATTTCTACGGTAGCGGGCTTTGGTGGAAGCTCTTTCTCTACAGTGCCAAGAGCAATTTCCTCGGGTCTTTCCTCAATAACTTTCGACTCTGAAGCCATAATTGGAGCAGGAGTAGGCTTCGGTACCTCAACCTTTGATATTGGAGTACCATCAATAACTGACACTTTCTTTACTTCAGCCGGAGCAGGATTTTCAATTTCATGAAGAAGTTCATTCTTATCAAGATGAATATGATCTGCTTCTGTTTCGACAATTGTATTCATGCTCTTTGGTCGATACGGTGCCCCTTCCCCATAGATTTTCACCATGAGTTCTTTAATAGGCTTCAAGATCTGATCATCGATATCGCGCACAATAAGATTTGCTTCAATTTTTGAGATGTGACATTCGTTCGCAATATCATCCACCATTGTTCGTGATGGTGAGACACCCATGATGACATCGAGTGCGATGTCGGTCATATTCCCAATCTGATCGATTTGGAGATTGTGTCCCTGCCCTATCGCCCAGAGTTTGTCGCCTGTTTTTCCATCAGCGACAACATCTTTTATTTCCGGAGGAAGTTTTTCAAATATCTCATTGTACTGTTGTTTAGTATATTTAGACATTTATTTATTTTTTATAAGACTGTCATCTTTAGTAAGATTTGCGATTTTTTGTAGCAAAGCTTCTGTTTCTCCTGAAACCGCCTGACTTCTTGAAGCATTTGTTTGGGTAAAGTACTTATATGTCGGTCGAGCAATGCTACCTTCATTTTTTGCATAAGCTTTCAAGAGGTCCAACACTGCTTGGGGTGCATTTTTACCACCATTCTGATTGAATGTGACCATGTCTGCTTTCATACTTTCTATGCCGTCCATCAAATATATGAATTCATCTATGCTACCTGGTGGTGCTGATCCATTATTGTTAATTTCCTCATTAATTTTTGCATAAAGACTATATGTAGCAGCTTTTTTCCATCCGCCGCCTGAGATTGCGGATTTCATATCTTTTCCAAAGATACTGTCTTTTGCGGCGTTGCTAAATGCAGCTTCAGAGTCAAACTTATTTGTTGTTACATCTGTAAGACGAGTTCTAAGTGCATTAGCAAGAGGAGAACCACCCTCAAATTTCTTCATATTTTCTGTACCCATTGTTTTGAGTGCAGACAATATTTGTTCAGAGCTTTGAAAATTCATAAGGACATCGGTCAGGTGATGGGCATCTTTTGGATCATTGATATGGTCAAGTGCGTGACGGAGTTTGTTATCGTAATAAGTCAAAGAACCTTTTAACATGCGTGGAATTTCAGATTGTTCGTCATTATTAAGACGTCCATGGCCGTGATCCAAGAACAATCGTGTCAAAGCAGCGTTTGCTTTATAAGCATCATTCTTCTGTGCGTCATTTAGAGGAACATCAGGTTTAACATTGGGATCTTTTTTATGTGCCTCTCTGTATTCAGCCTCGGCAATGTCTTGGAGCTCAAGCATAACGTTTGCTTTTTCTTCTTTGCTACGATGGTGAAAATCATCATCCATAGACTTTCGATCCATGCTGTATTGCCCACCAGTTCCGGCCTGATTATAAATTTGAGCAAGTAGTCCCATGTTGCCATGAGCATTCTCAACAGCTGCCTGAAACCACGCTTCATTTTCATGTGCCTGTTCCGCAAATGAAGTGTGGTGGCCGCCAAAACTATTCGCACCAACTTTATCAGCTGTTCCAACAACGGTACGAAAAGCTTTCTGGCCAATTGTTGTTTTTGCAAGACGATTACCAATTTTTCCTGCCCATGACTTATCATTAAATGTACCAACACCAGCCGCAGCATTTCGAAGATTATCCCCACGATTAGTTTTATTGATTAATGTGCTAGCTGCTCTACCGATTGTCTGCCCACCAATCCATCCAAACACTTGATCTTTTGCATGAGCATAAAAGTGCTCTGCGGCGACACCTCCTGAAGCACCAAGGTGCTCCACTGCAACAAGAGCGGTAACCATGATTGCAGTAACGATAGCGAAGTTGAAAATAACATTCGCACCAAGAAGTGCTGCGAGAGATTGTCCAGCAATCGCTGCTCCACCATTTTGCATAATCGAGCCAACAGATGCACCTAAAGATGTAACACTGCTTGAGTTTGATCCATGAAATCCCTGATCACCCATGATTCCAAATGCGAGCCAGAAAATAATCATGAAAATTGGTGCAGCAAGAGCTTCTTTCATGAGTTTTTCCCACCACTCGTGTGCAAAGTGCTCTGTAGAGTGAATAATCATTCCTGCAAATCCTGCCGGAGCTGTCATCATGAGGAAGATGAGACTTACGAAACGTTTTACGAAAATAATGATTGCCGCAAGCATCACACAAGAAACAGTAATCATCATAATGATACCCATGATGAATGTTGCGATTGGACTATCTGTTACTTGAATAGATCCTGCCAATCCTTGTGCACCCACCTGGCTGTAGATTGCAGGCAATCGAAATGCACCCATGATGGCATCGCCAAAACCGGTAAATGATCCATTCGCAGGATGTATCTTGCTATAAAACTCTATAGCGAGAATATTTGTTGCGTCGATAATGACTTTGGTAAAGAAAAGACTGAAGTTGATGAGTACTGCTACAAGAATGAGTTTTACCAATGCGCCTCGAGTTGAATGTTCATCGAGTCCGATGATAATACCAATAGCAATATAGATAAGTATAAAGATGAAGAAAATATTGCAGAGATCTCGAATGGCTGCCCAACCAACATCAATTGCGCCGATGCTTTGCACCGTCACGTTCATATTGATAAGGGTGTATTGAATAACGATATTTAAAATACCGCCGATAAGACCAACGAGCAGAGAAAAAATCCATAGTAGTGCATATGCAATATATGCAAAAAGGGCATTTACCCAGTTACTTGCATTCCCTCCTACGGTATTTGCTGCGATGCCTACAATTGCTGCTGGTGGAAAAAGCAGAGATTTGAAAACTGTTCCAATTGCTGAGATGGCATCAGTAAAACCTGTACTTTGAGGAGGTGCTGTGTCTGCAGAAACTTTATGGGCAATACCAAAGAAGCCAATTATAAAAAAGAATGCTAGAAAAAAGGAAATTATTTTTTTATCTCTTTTTCGAAAGAAGTGCATCAGATATACGCACTTATTATAGGATACTTTCTCTGTGAAGCACAGAGAAAGTATTACTGTGTATTACTTTTCTCGAATGCTTTATTGATTGCGATCTGGATGAGTTCGTTGACGAGTGCTGAAACAACCTGATCAAACTGTGTTGCGATCTCAAGACGATGCTGTGCGCTCGCTCCTCGGACATTGACTGCGTTTTCGATATAACCACCCAGGGTTGTTGTTCTCTCTCCTCCCGGACAATTACCATTTGCATCGTATCCTTGGTCGCAGACTTTAAAGCTCTTGTATCCATGTGCCCAGTTGAGCTCAATTGTCGCAGTGTTTTGTTTTTGATATACGCGAAGAATCGATTCCTGATTCGCCATAATTCCCGCACCATAAATATTATTTTGTGGTCGAGAAAGCTCAAACCAACCTGGGATACCTCCAGCACTGAAGTTTCCACCCACAAATTGATTATAGTTATTGGCAATTTTGCTCAAACTACAATTGAGTCCTGACTTGAGGGTGCTGTTATAAGAGTTAATCGTATCAATCGCAAGTTGCACCTTAAATGGCTGACAGACATTAATTCCCGTTGTATTTCCTACAAGTTGCTGTACAAATGCTCCCGCTTCTTGGTCTGCCAAGCCCTGGAAAAATCTCTGTGGATTGTCAACAAACACTGGCTGACCCTTAAATCCAGATTTGATCCACTGAATTGTTGACTGAGCGATATATTTGATCATTTCGTTCGCAATACAAAATGCGATCGAATCCCATGAAACATCTTTAATGCCCGTGATGCCGCCGAGAAAGCTTCCTGTAACGTCCGAAGCTTGTCCTCCACCGACTCGAGCATTGTTGAAACGAGCAAAGTTATTATTTGTGATATCGGTATTTGTGTGTGTTTTTGAGTCGGATGTTGGAACCGCAAGACCTGTTCCAGTGTCTGTTACCTGGTTTGTGACTTGTGAAGTTGCAGAGCCGGTAATCGCATTAATTCCCGAGGTGACTGTGCTTGTGAGAAGGTTCGCAAGAAGTTGCCCGACAGAACATGTTGCAGTACCGCTTGCTATCGCAGAGCCTGCTCCTCCATATGTTGTGTTGCTTCCGTTTCCTTGATTTGGTTGGTTTACAGGCTGTCCACTTGAAGTAAGTCCGCCACCAACTGATGTGCCACTTGTTTGTGCATACGCAAAACCAACAGGTGTTGCCACAAGTGTAAGAATAAAAAGTGGTATGAAAATTTTAGTTGCAAGTCTGAATGAAAATTTCTTCATTCTCTTTAGAAATTATTCCAAAAATCTCCTGCTTCGCCATTGATAAAAATTATATCATTACTTCGAAGATACACGGCAATGTTTGTAAGAGCATTTTTCTGATCCGCTTCTGCTTTTTGATATGACTGAATTCCCGCAATCGCAGTCACTGGGTCTGATTTGTATTTTGCAAGATCATCGTAGACTGCAGAAACCTCACTCAGATTATTTACGACAGTCATGTGGTCTCTCACAACACCCGCCGGCACAGAGAGATTGTAAAGTTCGTTTGCAAAGTCTGTATACAGCTTAGAAATCTTCTCCAAATCGTCGTCTGTTACGATATTTCCCGTTAATTTACTGAGATTTGTGAGGAAATTTAGCTGTAATGTAGAGAAGCTTGTTGCATAGAAGCGTACAGAATTTGTTTCTGAGTCATTGAAAATGTGCAGTCCACTTGGATCATACTGTTTATATGCAAAAGCGGTCTGAGCTTCCTGTGAAAGATTATCAGCGAGATTTTGCTGTGTTGTCGGGTCGTCAATTGATCCATCGCTCTGGTAATTCATGAATTTAGAAAAGAGATCTTCTGAAAAAACATCGCTTGCATTCAAAGGTTTAGTACTTGAAGCACTCTGTGCATCCTGTGGAGTTGATGTACCTGCATTGCTTCCACCTGAAGAGAGAGAATTTTGCCAATCAGAAGGTGCATCACCGATTCCTGATACAGGATTTGTATTTTCACTATCCCCTGCTGTATACGATACATCAGCAAGTGCACCATTTTTTTCAAAAAGAGAAGAAATGATACCCCCCTTCTCTGAAAGGCGAACGATGAGGATTGCGAGAACGATTCCGCCACAGATAATTGCAAATCCGATTATTTTTTTACTAGGCTTGTTCACGAATAAGAAAATTTTACTATATATGATAGAATTTTACTATTATATGAGTATCTCAAAACGATATTTTCTTCTTCTCACTCTCCTTATCCCCCTTTCTACGTATGCATATACTTTCAATACAAATATAAAGTATGGAGATAGAAGCAATGATGTGTTTTTTCTTCAGAAATTCCTTAATTCAAGCGCTGACACACAGATTACTCTCGTGGGTCCTGGTTCACCAGGACAAGAATCAACATATTTTGGTGCGCTTACACTCACTGCGGTGAAGAAATTCCAGCTTAAATATTTTGGAGACATACTCGTGCCTGCTGGTCTTAATGCGCCAAATGGCTTTGTTGGGGCACTTACTCGAGCAAAGCTCAATTCCTTGAACACATTGTCGGGAAATTCACCAACTACAGGGGCAAATGAGACACCAAATACCACAATAACCTCTTCAGGACAGGCCACTCTCTCCACTTCTCAACCGGTCATTACTGCTATTACTCCTTCTTCTTTCTCTGAAGGAGATATGGTCACGATTCAGGGCTCTGGTTTTGGCTCTTCAGATGTCATTTCATTCATTTTTGCAGATCAGCAGACTGTCGCAGCTTCTTCTACAGATGGAAAGACCATTACTTTTAGGGCTGTTACTCCTATTGGAGAATCTGTACAAGCTCAACTTAAATCGGTAGCAGCAAAAAGCAGCGCTGTGCTTAAGATAGTGCAAGATGCGTTTAAGGATCGATTTAATTCTAAAGGAAAGGACGGCGCTTATGTACAAACATATATTACGGTAAAGAATGGTGCATTTTTAAGCAATCCTTATCCTGTTACGTTAAAACTTTTTACAGATCAATAAAATATGAAAAGCAAAATCACAATAATCTCAATAATTTTTTTGATTGCGGTGTCTCTTGGATGGGCGACATATTCATTTTCTCAGACCACAGGAGATCTCTATGAGGGCGGCTTACGTCTAGCGAATATTCAATGTACGTGCAGCGCAGCAAGCCTTATTATGGTCTACGATTATACTCAGAAAAGAACTCTTACTCTTGTGTACCAGCCTGGAGCATCTACTTTGTATCAGTACTATAATCTTTATTCCTCAACAAATATTTTGGGCTCATATAATCCTTACGCTGCGTATGGCATTTGCCAATTTGAAGAAGGTGAAGAATGTGCGGCAGCGGAAGAAACTGGTTTTACAATAGATGGACTTATGGATAGTCTTCCTGGAACAGGTACTAGTGCGTCTTAATATCTGCAACGAGTGACAGCCACTCTGAAAGTGAGAGATCTTCCGGACGAACAGTTCGGGAGATTTTATTTTTATCGAATGCATTTCCGAGAATTTCTGCTCCCGCAACTTTCTCCAAATTTTTTATAAGAAATTTTCTTTTGTGTGCGAAGCCTGCTTTTACAATCTCAAAAAATCTTTCCTCTGAGATTTTATTTTCCGTGAAGAATTTTTTAGAAATATTTTCAATAGTGATAACAGCAGAATCAACTTTTGGTGCCGGCTTAAACATACTTTTTTTCACTGTCTCAACATAATGCGGTATGCCGTATGCTTTGACAGAGAGCGAAAGAATACTTTCCTTGTGATCTGTCGCAACAATTCTTTTTGCCACTTCCCTTTGTACAAGAATAGTCATACTTTCTGGTTGATGTTTCTCTTCAAGAAATTTTCGAATGATCTCTCCGGTAATGTAATACGGAATATTTGCAACAAGTTTGTACTTATTTTTTCCTACAATTTTTTCTGCAGTAAGATCCAAAATATCTCCGTGGATGAGAATAAATTTTTCTTTTGAAATGTCGTTCGCAAATTTTTCCTTAAGATATTCAATGAGTGAATCATCCTTTTCAATAGCGATTACTTTTCCGCCCGTTTCAAGAAGTGCTTTTGTGAGAATTCCTTTTCCAGGACCAATCTCAATAACAGTATCTTTCTCTTCAACTTTTGCAGCAGAAGCAATACGTCCGACAATTGCAGGTGAAGTGAGAAAATTTTGACCGAGAGATTTCTTTGCCTTCATAAATATATTATAGATTATCGAGATCAAAGTAGATCACTTTCTCACGGCCGCTGCTTGTTGATGAAGCGTCTTCATGAAGAAGAAAATCATCTTCAATGTCACTGAGAAATTCTGAAGGAATATTCATCTGTGCTTTTCCAAAAATAGTACGAACATGTGTGTATGTGAGATACAACTTTTTTCGTGCGCGTGTGAGAGCAACATAGAAAAGTCTTCTCTCTTCCTCTTCGTGCTCTTTGCTTCCGCCTCTTTGATCAAGAGATTCGTGAGGGAAAAGTCCTGCTTCAAGCCCGGTTATAAAGACATAATCGAATTCCAAACCTTTTGATGCATGCACAGTCATCAGACGTACGCCTTTTTTATTTTCTGTAAGTTCATCTTGGTCACTTGCAAGCGATGTGTGTTCCAAGAACTTTTCAATTCCTTCTGGCACAGGAAAATGGTCATACATAGAAGCATCAGTTACAAGTTCCTGAATGTTTTCAAGTCGTTCTGCTTCCTCTTCTTTTGTTACATCAAAAGCATATTCAAGTCCTGAGCCCTTGATAATAAATTTCATCACTTCGCTTGGAATATCTGTTTCAGCTTTTTCTTTTATTTTTGAAAGAAGGTTTCGAAAGTCTCGTACCTTTTCTGCCGCAGCTTTTGGAAGTTCGTTTTCTTTTCCTTCAAAAATTTTAAGGAGAGTTACTTTACCAATGCCTCTCGATGGAGTATTGATCGCACGCTTTACATCAGAAAGTGAATCAGGATTAAGCGCTGCTTTAAGATACGAAAGTGTGTCGCGCACTTCTTTTCGTTCGTAGAATTTTGTTCCCAAAAGTTCGTAAGGAATTTGATTGCGAAGCATCGCCTCTTCAACGCTTCGAGACTGGAAGTTTGCACGATAAAGTACTGCAATTTCTTGTGCGGGTACACCTTGTGAAATAAGTGTGCGACATGTGCGAGCAATAAATCCTGCTTCCGCTCTTTCATCTCCCCCACCATAAAGTGAAAGAAGATCTCCCTCACTATTTTCTGTAAAAAGATTTTTATCTTTTCGAATAGTATTTTTTTTGATGATTGCGTTTGCAACAGCAAGGATATTTTTTGTTGAGCGATAGTTTTGTTCGAGAAGAATTGTTTTTGCTTCCGGATAATCTTTTTCAAAACGAAGAATGTTTTTAAAGTCTGCTCCTCGCCAGCTGTAGATTGATTGATCAATGTCTCCTACCACCGCAATGTTTCGCTCTTTCTCTGCCAAGAGTTTTGCGATTTCATATTGAACGCGGTTTGTGTCTTGGTATTCGTCGATTGAAATATATTTCCAAATATTTTGATATTTCTCTAAAACTTCGGGAATTGAAAGAAGTCTTCTCGATTTAAGGAGAAGATCGTCAAAGTCGAGCGCTTTTTCTTTGGCGAGAATATTTTCATATTCTTCCCAGACATCAGCGACGATTCGCTCAAAATATCCGGATGCACTTCCGGAAAATTCCCCTGCTGTCATTCCATCTCCTTTGCATTTAGAGATGGCTCCCAAGACTTTTCCCGGTTCAACTTGCTTTGGATCAACGTGCTTGCTTTCCATTGCAGTTTTTACTGCCTGCTTTGAGTCACCTCGGTCGAATATTGAAAAGTGGCGAGGTAAACCAAGTCGAGAAGATTCTTCTTTAATGATATGGACGCCAAGTGAGTGAAATGTCGAAACAAAAGGCTTCTCATCGATCCCTATCGGTCGGTTGAGGTCTTTGTCTTCATCAATAAGCTTTTCAACTCTTTCGCGCATTTCTTTTGCGGCTTTATTGGTGAAAGTGATAGCGAGGATCGAACTTGGGCGTACTCCGTTTCTTATAAGATGAAGAATGCGATGTGTAACAGTCTTAGTCTTCCCTGCTCCCGCTCCAGCGAGGATAAGAAGTGGCCCGTCTGCTGCTAAAACTGCTTCTTTTTGGCGACTATTGAGACTTGTGAGGTAATAAGGTTCATTGTTTTCTTGCATTGTGCTTTCTATTTTTTGCTATTTTTTGATTTTGTTTAGCAAACTATATCATGGGAAAGAAAAACTCCTGAATTTTTCAAAGCTCATCCTTTTTTTGACACTTTTGTTTATCCCCAGCCCTGTGTTTTAAAGCTTTGACATCCCCTTTCTAGACGATATGATTATAGGCATACCCACGGATGAAGTGCAAAATAATGGCTCTATGAAGCCATTTTTACCGAAAATACAGAATTACAATTAAACTTTAGCTTATCTTAAAACAACTTGACTCGAGAAATCCTAATATAAAGAGATTTTCTCCCCACTTTAACCATAAAAACCTTAAATTAAGGTTATTCTCTGCCGTTTTTCTGCTTTTATGCCTCCTTTCCTTGCCACAAGGAACGCATGCCAATGTCCTTTCATCGCTCATTGGCATTTTTTCTGCTTCAGCAAATGAAGCAACGTCAGCTGATGCGGCAGTAAACAGCCAAAACCTTCAGACACTCAATATTCTTCAAGCTGATACGAATCCAAACCCTACCCCTACAAAGAAAGAGGCAGATCTTTCTGTGGTAGCTGATAGCGCTCTCGAGAATTCAAGCGGTCCATCGGGCGCGGCTGCGGAAGTGGCAGATGTGAAGACAACTGATCAAATTAGTGTTTATACAGTGCATCCTGGAGACACTTTGAGCCAAATTGCACAAATGTTCGGAGTTTCTCAAAGCACCGTTCTTCTTGCAAACAACCTCAAGAGCGCGAGCGATATTCATTCTGGCGAACAATTGGTTATCCTGCCTGTTTCTGGAATTCAGTACACAGTGAAGAAGGGCGACACGATCGCAAGTATTGCGGCAAAATATAAAGTAAATGTTGATGATATCGTTGGAGCCAATGATATTTCAGTAAACTCTTCTCTTTCTGCTGGCGATATACTCATTGTTCCAGACGCAGACACGACTCCTGCTTCTACGCCAACTTCTTCAGGCTCAAAGGGAAAACCATCGAGCGGAAGCACTTCTTCGTCAGTTAAGGGATATTTTGCAAGACCTACAAACGGTATTAAGACTCAGGGACTTCATGGTAAATATCGAACTGCTGTTGATCTTGCTTCTCCTGTTGGTACAGCTGTTCACGCTGCGGCTTCTGGAAAAGTTATCGTTGCTCGTATGGGTGGATGGAACGGAGGATACGGTAATTACATCGTAATTCAGCATAGCAATGGTATGCAGTCTCTCTACGCTCACCTTTCAGAAGTGGATGTAACACCGGGTGCGTATGTATCGCAGGGTGATTTCATTGGAAAAACTGGAAATACTGGAAACTCAACTGGTCCTCATCTTCACTTTGAAATTCTTGGAGCGGGAGTTCGAAATTGGAACCCGTTTAATTAACAAAATAAAAAGCCGCGCCCCCCTCGGAGGCGCGGCTTTTTATATAATTTCTTTTCTTTGCCTGTATTGAAGTGCTTCTAGTACATGCTCTTTCATTACTTTTATCTTTCCTTCAAGGTCGGCAATTGTTCGTGCTAGTCTCATGACACGATGATATGCACGAGGAGATAGTGAAAGCTTCTCTGCTGCTTCATCAAGAAGGTCGTGTGCATTATTTTCAAATGCAGCCGCCTCTAAGATATTTTTTGCAGGGATCGCTGCATTTCGTGCTCTGGGAAGCTTTAGAGCAAGAGATCTTTTTTGTTGAATTTTTCGAGCGGCCAGAACCCTTTTTTTAATATCAGTACTAGATTCTTCCTTTGCTGTCTCACGGAGAATTTTCCTGTCCGGATCACTGACCTCGATCCACATATCGATGCGATCAAGAATAGGTCCAGATATTTTTCTTTGATATTTTGAAATGGTGAGGGCTGTGCATGTGCAGCGTTTTTTCTCTGACCCAAAATTGCCACAAGGACAAGGATTCATTGCGGCGATCAAAATAAAATCTGCTGGAAAAACTGCCGTGCCTTTTGAGCGTGCGATGCGAATTGTCTTTTCTTCAAGAGGTTCACGAAGTGATTCGATTACTCTTCTGTCGAATTCAGGAAATTCATCGAGAAATAAAACTCCTTTATGTGAAAGGGTAATCTCTCCGGGTCTAATAGTATTTCCTCCACCAACAACTGATACATAAGACGATGTGTGATGCGGCGCTCGAAATGGTGGGTCTGTGATGATAGTGTCTCCTAAAATTCCAGCGACTGAATGTATTGCTGTTGTTTCAACGATATCATCATATGAAAGTGACGGTAGTATTCCTGCGAAAGCTTTTGCGAGCATTGTTTTTCCTGTTCCGGGTGGTCCAAAAAGTAAAATGTTGTGTCCTCCTGCTGCCGCTATTTCAAGTGCTCTTTTAGCAAGCCTTTGTCCTTTGATGTCTGCAAAATCGGCTGAGGCAGAATTTTTTGTAGAAATAATTACAAATTCTTTTTCCTTCTCGATTTTTTTACCATCAAGTCCGTCCGGAGAAAGTTTTTCATTCAAATGTCCAATAATCTGGAGAAGATTTTCAACGCCGTATATCGAAATACCTTTCACAAGAGTTGCTTCTTTCACATTCTCTTTTGGCACATAAATCTCCTCAAATCCTTTTTTCTTTGCTTCTTCAACGATCGAAAGAACGCCATTTATCTTTCGAATTTTTCCATCAAGAGAGAGCTCGCCTAAAAATATTTTCTTCGTAGGGTCAAAATAAATTTCTTCTGCAGAGAGGAGGTATGAAAGAGCGATGGGAAGGTCGAATGCCGGGCCTTCCTTTTTTATATCTGCGGGGGCGAGAGAAATAACTACTTTATGATTTTTTGATTTAGGAGATTCATATCCGCTGTTTTTTATTGCTGATCCGACGCGATCTCTTGCCTCTTCAACGGCTTTATCAGGAAGACCTACAACAGAAAACGAATACAGACCTCGTGAGAGGTCTGATTCGATATCGATAATTGTTGCCTTACCGACATCACACTGTCCGCTGTGAACTTTTGAAAAACTCATTAAATTTTTAAGAACTAATTCTCCTGCTTTCGCAACAAAAGCAGAGAAAATATTTTACGAACCTACTTTACATTTATGTGCTCTTTGCACGTCGCTGCTGCCTGATTTGCCTCAAGTCTTTCTTCCTCAATTTCTTTACCACACACGACACATACGCCGTATTCTCCCTTTTCAATTTTTTCTAGAGCGTTCTTTACTTCGTTGTATCGAATTTCTAAATCTTTAAGTATTGCAATATTTGTTTCCAAATTTCCAATTTCATCTGCGACCTCGTTTCGGTCTGCATGATCAAATTCTGAATCGTCGATTTTTGCTACCCAATCGGCTGGATTTGAAGGGTTGCGTGCACCGACTGTTTTAAGCTCTGTCTCGAGTACTGCTAATTCTTTCGTAAGCTTTTCTTTAAAGTTTTTTGTTTTATTTGCATCCATACGCAAATCCTAACATATCGATTTTTTTTCACAACAGAGAAATTATTGAAGCTTCGCTTCGCGAATACGGTCGAGAATATCTTTAAAGCTGAGTGCGCTTTTAGCAATTACAATGTAGTGGTTATCAATAAGTGAGTAGAAAAATGCGATATTTCCCTTGCTATCCTCAAGTGATCTTGTGTCGTGATTTAGTATTGTACGGTCAGTGAAATTATAGCCATTTGTTCCTGTAAGCTGTGGCGCAAAAAGTGGTTGCATATCATCTTTCATGAGCCCTTCCCAATCAAGAAGTCCTGCATATGCAATATCGTATGAGCCTGCATTAAGAATGATGAATGGTTCTCCTTTTCCACTAAAGTCGATTGCGACCATGTAATTAACTTGATCGAGAGTGCGGAGAAGATTGTCTGGCATACGAGTCTGAAATGCATCAAGAAACTGGGACAGACTTGCTTTTGCATATGTGCCATCATCCTTTCGGATCACCGGTATGACATTGCGCACTGTCTGATCAGCGGGAACTTTTGCTGCTTCAGAGAGAATTTGGGCTGATATTTGTCTTTTTGTTCCAGCGGTAATATCGAGATTGATGTGTTCTTCCGAAGGAATAAGAGTTGTGGGTGCTTGTTCTGTAACTGGAGCCGGTGTCTTGTGAAAGAAACTCCATGCTACTGCTCCTACTCCAGTGATAAAAAGAAGAGCGCTCACAATACCTACAGCAAGGTGGATCTGTGCTGTTGTAGTGCTCGTTGTTGTCTCTGGATCTTTTGCTCTTTTATTTTGCTCAGCCACCGCCATATCAGTAAGCGAAATATTGTCGCGAGAGACAGCATTTGAAATGTCCGCTTGATATGTACGAAGGGTTGGAATAATAGGAAAACCATCCGCATCAAATTGAGGCTTCTCTGGAACTGGTGTTTTTTCACGAGGAGCTTGTGCTGGTGCTTGGTAGACGGGAGAAGCAGGGTTAACAAGGTCAGCCATCGAAGAACCTTTAAGTGCTTCTTGGTTTGCATTCTTTTGCTCCTCTATAAGTTTTTCAGTGTTTGGATCAGTTTCCATAAAAAAATCTGCGGCAGGTGCCGCAGATTTTTTCCGATTTATTTTTTCGGAGAAAACATTTGCGGCGCGACGGTTTTGATCGAAAGAGAAATCTTTCCTCTTTCGTCTACGTCTTTGATGATAACAGGCACTTCCTGTCCAACAGAAAGATAATCTGTGACTTTCTCAACTCGAAATGGTGCAATCTCAGAGACGTGTACCAAACCTTCTGTGTTCCCTGCTATTTTAACAAATGCACCGAAATCTACTACCTTTGTTACAACACCTGTAAATTTGTCACCGCGGACAAATTCTCGTGTGAGATCCTCAACCATTTTCATTGCTTTTTCTGCAGAGCCGTTCTTTCCTGTGAAGTAAACAATTGCATCATCATTGATATCAACCTGTGCTCCAGACTTTTCCATAATATCTTTAATTGTCTTTCCTCCACTTCCAATCACAAGGCCAATCTGATCTGGTTTTACTTTCATTGAGAGAATTTTTGGAGCAGACGGAGCAATGTCAGTGCGAGGAGAACTGATTTCTTTTTCCATTACATCAAGAATATGAAGTCGTGCAGCTTTCGCTTTTTCGAGTGCCTCAGAAAGAATTTTAAGTGGAATTCCCCCTACTTTCACATCCATTTGAATCGCTGTAATTCCCTCTCGTGTACCTGCAACTTTAAAGTCCATATCACCGTGATGATCTTCTGGTCCTTGAATGTCAGTAAGAAGTGCGTAGCGATCACGACTCTCCATCATGAGGCCTGATGCGATTCCAGCAACTGGTGCTTTGATCGGTACACCACCATCCATAAGTGCGAGTATCGATCCGCAGACAGATCCCATCGATGTCGAACCGTTTGATGCGAATGATTCTGAGACAAGTCGAATTGTGTAAGGGAATTTTTCTACAGGAGGAATAATTGGAAGAAGTGCTTTCTCAGCAAGATTTCCGTGACCTGTAGCGCGGCGATTGATACCACCAACACGTCCTACTTCACCACTTGAATATGGTGGGAAGTTGTAATGGTGCATGAATCTTTTATTCATCTGCACTTCCATTCCATCGATAATCTGCGCATCTCCTGGACCTCCAAGAGTGAGAGCTGAGAAAACGTGTGTGCCACCGCGATAGAAAATTCCTGTACCGTGAATGATAGAAGAAATTCCACCAGCTTTTGCAAAGAGTGGTCGGACTTCATCGAGTGCTCGGCCATCAGGACGTTTAGATTTTTCGATTGCCTCTTTGTGAATCAAATCATTGATTGCTTCTTCGTAATATTCATTCGCAAAAAATATTTTTTCTTCTGGGAATTTTTCAGCATAGACTGTATGCCATTCATCCATGAGTTTTGAGATCTCTTTTTTACCAGGGCCCGAGAAAACTGCATCATAGAATTTTGGAGCAATCTTTTCATCAAAAAGCTCTTTGATACCTTCTGGTGCTACAGGCTTTTCAACTACTTTCTTTTCTTTTCCGATTTCAGAAATAATTTTCTTTTGCCATTCTTGAATTTTTTCGATTTCAGCTGATGCGAAAGCAAGCGCTTTATCTGCATCTTCGTTTGAAATTTCTTTCGCGCCCACTTCGATCATATTGATATCCCCGTCTTTTCCGCAGGCTGTCATATCCATCATGAAATCTCCGTGTGCTCTGTCAGCATACGAAGGATTTACCATAAGATCATTTCCAATTCTTCCAACTCGCACAGCAGATACAGGACCGTTCCAAGGAATATCCGAGACACCAAGAGCAAGAGAAGCTCCAACAACCGCAACTACATCTGGATCATCTTCTCCAATTGAAAGCACTGTCACAACAACCTGTACTTCATGACGCATAGCCTGATCAAAGAGAGGTCGAATCGTTCGATCTACTACTCGTCCAGAAAGGATCGCTTCATCTGAGGGCTTCCCTTCTCGTCGTGTAAATTGTCCACCAAGAATTTTTCCTGCTGCGTAAAATCGCTCTTCGTACTCAACGACAAGTGGAAAATAATCAATATCCTTTGCTTTTTTGCTCATCACAGCTGTCACAAGAAGAGTTGTGTCGCCGTATGAAATAAGAAGAGATCCATTCGCCTGATCAGCAAGATCAGTGAATGCTGCTTTTAAAATCTTTCCACCAAGAGAAAGAGTATATTCTTTTGAATGCATTTCTTTTTGGTCATTAATGACCTTCGCATTCTAAATTTGAAAGCTTTTGCAATCATATGATGTGCGCTTTCAAACCTATCCGCAAAGGCCAACTAAACTGATAAGTGTTTCGAATATAGCACAATTTTCTATTTTTTCCATGTACTTTTTTCTATTTTTTGATAATGTCGAATCAGTATGAAAACTCTGTTCTCTCTCATTGCTTTCTATCTTCTTGCTGCACCTGGTTTCTCGGAAGATGTTTTTACGAAACGAATTGTTGTTTTCGAGCTCCCTTCCCTGATGTCGACAACTGATGTGTATCGGTATGCTGTCAGTTGTGGAGCGTGTCGCATGGCAACATACGAAGAGTTCCATTTACGCGCAGAGACTCGCCGACACAATCTCGATCGCGATGTCATTTGCTTTGGATCAGAAGGTTGCGATAAAAATGGACACCCAACTGTCGCCTACTGGAAATTCGACTCACATCATGAATGGCTCCAAAATGGAATCAAGAAAGACTGCTGCGCCTGGGCACCTCTTGAAAACATGTGGCCAGCCGGCACATATTTTGCTTTCATCGTTGATCGATTTGTTTTCTAGCCTACTATAATTAGTTAGGCTATTTTTATACAAAAAATACCTCGCCAACTTCGTTGGCGCGGCTCCCTTTTCATTTTTCCTGTACCCTGATTTTTGCAGTGGCAAAAATCGAGTACTCCCGGGATGGTTTCTTAATGACACCTGTGTTTTTAAGAAACCATCCCTCCTGTCCCCTGAATTTCCTTGTGAGGAAATTCGAGGACGCCCGGAATAAAAAGAACGGAGCGATATTCGCTCCGTTCTTTTTATTCCTCCTGCAGTATCTCTTTTATCTCATCTGCAAGAGCTTTCTCATCGGCGCTCTCTTCTCTATTCCCTTTTCTCTTATTATCAAAACGTGGTCGTCCATTTGCTCCACCCATAAGATATTTCCTTGAATTTTGATCAAGATCGATGAAATCATCCACTGCTTCTTTGAGTTTCCCAGAAGATGATTTTCCAAATGATACCGCTTCTACCTGGCAGCCCTGGTTGTAGCGAAGGTGTTCAACAAGTGGAATAAAGTCTCCATCACCCGAGACGATTACTACTGCATCGAGTTTTGGTGCCATGTTGATTGCATCTACTGCAAGTCCAACGTCCCAGTCTGCTTTTTTAGCTCCTCCAGCAAAAATTTGAAGATTTTTTGTCTTTGTTTCGATCCCCATCTTCTCA
The DNA here is from genome assembly GCA_029288615.1 of Candidatus Tayloriibacteriota bacterium. Lineage (GTDB taxonomy): Bacteria > Patescibacteriota > Minisyncoccia > Phycocordibacterales > CAIRYW01 > JARIGV01. The sequence continues at coordinate 9,593 of JARIGV010000004.1, read as the reverse complement.
AGAGCTTCGAAAAAGTTCTTTTCATCCCCTGCTTCTGTCGTAATCACATAGGCAACTGCACGAATAAGCTTTCTCCCTGCAACTGCATCTTTGAGAATTGCGCCGAAATTAACGCGCGCATGATAGAGATTTTTTGCGCTGTGATAAAGGTTTTGAGTATCGATGAAAACACCGACTCTTTGTTCCTTGTGTTTAATAACTGTCATGAAAATGTGTGAGAAAGAAATTCTATAAATTCCCTCTCGAAATTATAAAAAATTAATAATTCGACTTAAAAAATAAATATTCCAAAAACTTTTCTATAAAAACAAAATGAAGAAGAATTATTTCTTCTTCATTTCAAGCTTCTTCAAGACCGCAGCGTAACGCTTTGGATCTTTTTTCGCGAGGTACTTCATGTGGCTCTGGCGATTTGCTACGAGCTGAAGAAGTCCACGTCGTGAGTGGTTATCTTTTTTATGTTTTTTGAGATGATCTGCGAGTTCCTCGATTCTTTTTGTGAGAATAGCGATCTGAACCTCAGGAGATCCTGTGTCTTTTTCGTGCGTCTGCACTGTTTTTATGACTTTCTGTTTTTTTGTCTTTGCAAGCATCGTGAGGAGATAATATCACAAAAGCCTAAAAAATGCAACCTATTCCATGCTTTTTGGCACATCGTCCTTTTTAAAGATGGCCTATTTCAACAAAAAACACCCTAAAATCTAAGGGTGAGCAAAGAATTTTCAGCTTTTAAGCTCTAAAAAAGCCTTTAATACGCGACCAAATACTCATTTTTGGCTCTACGTAGCCATATTTTCTGCCCAAAGCTCGCATGAGTGGGTCTTGAGCGGGATCTTCTGGGCTTTTATTTGAGCCATATTTTTCGTCGATAGCTCGCATCAATGGGTCCTTCATCCCCTCACCAGACATATTTCTTAACTCTTCTTTGGTTTTTTCAATACGGAACTCTCTTTTTTCGGTTGTTTCGTCAGGAGTAGCAATGTCTCTGGCTTCGTATGGAATCTGAGAAACAATCTCAACTTCCTCTGATGGTTTTTGTTCTTGGTTTTCTTCCGGAGATTCAAATTGTTCGTTAGATGGCATATGACACAATCATACACCTCGTCCTGTGGGTTAAAAGTGGAAAACTATCTCATATGTCGCACAATATGTGAGATATAATACAAATATGAATCTTTTAGAGCTCCAAAGACAGTTTTTAGAACACATTGAGATCGAAAAAGGCCGCAGTGTAAAGACGGTCGAGAATTATAACCATTATCTTACGGTCTTTCTCGACCACACCAAGGCTAAAAATCCTGATGACATTACTCCAGAAATTGTTCGTGAATTCAGATTATGGCTCAACAGACAGTCTACAGGTAATAATCGTGTTTCAGGGGATACTCTAAAGAAGAAGACTCAAAATTACTACCTCATCGCTTTACGAGCATTTCTCAAATATCTTGCTAAAAGAGGTGTAAAATCCATGGCTCCAGACCAGATTGAGCTTGCCAAGGTGCCTGAACGCTCCCTTGATCTCATTTCTCGCGACGAGCTTGCACGCCTCTTTAAAGCCCCAGATGACGAGAAGGATCCAGAGAAAAGAGCTCGCGGCAAGGCTATTTTTGAGCTTCTCTTCTCTACTGGACTCCGTGTTTCTGAGCTCTGTGCACTCACTTCAGACATAGATCTACGAGCTGATGAGCTTACGGTACGTGGAAAAGGAGGAAAAGTGCGGCTTGTTTTCATTTCCGATGAAGCAAAAAAGGCTTTGAAAGATTATTTGAGCCTCCGAAAAGATATGAGCGATGCTCTTTTTGTAAAAGTTGGTGGTGAAAAGGCAAAAAATGAAAATGAGGGCCTCACTAGGCGCTCGATTGAAAGAATTGTGAAACATTACGCCATCAAAGCTGGTATCTCAAAGAAAGTAACTCCCCATGTTATTCGCCATTGCTTCGCAACTGACCTTCTTCACAATGGTGCTGACCTCAGATCCGTTCAAATTCTTCTAGGGCATGCAAATATCGCTACAACTCAGGTCTATACACACGTCACAGATCAACATCTCAAGGAAATTCATAAGAAATTCCACGGAAAGAATAACTAAACAGCAAATTTAAATAAAAATTGCGCCGAAGGTAAACTTCAAGCGCATGTGTAACTAAGTGTGGTTCCGAGGGAACCTAGGCCGCGGCCAGATAGGGCTTCGCCCAATCGGCCGTAATGTCCTCTTCCGGGATGAAGGCGACGCGTCCGTCTTCGTGCCGCGCGATGGTGATCATTTTGCCGCCGTTGCCATCTGCGAGCTTGAACGTGAATTTTTTGTTCTCGCCGAGCTCATGCTCGACGGCGCGTTTGGTGTCGTGATCCGGGTGGAACACGAGGATGTCGGCACGGGAGGAGGCGCGCGCTGCGAGCTGAAGGGCCATATTGATGGTCCGGCTAATGGCCTGGGCGCGGTAACGTGTGGCCATCCGGTCTTGATGGAGCTCTGCTTCGGTCTTGGGAGTGCCTGTGTGATGTAGCATAAACGGAATAATGTTTGACATATGACTTTACACAAGTTTGCACGCCGGCGTCGGAGTGACACTTTTAACGAACAAACTTAGCAACAAATTTTACATAAAATCAAGCTGAACGCAAGTGGAGTCTACTGTGAATAACTGTGATACAATTTTTATATGAAACTTGTTTCATGGAACGTCAACGGAATTCGATCATGGCATAAAAAAGAAGCCCATAAATGGTTTCTCAAGAGTAAGCCCGATATATTTTGTGTTCAAGAAACAAAGGCAGAAGCGTCCCAAGTTCCTGAGGAACTTCGAAACCTTGCTGGCTACTTCCCCTATTTTAACTCCTCAAAAGCACGAAAAGGCTATAGCGGTGTCGGTGTTTGGTCAAAAATAGAGCCAAAAAACGTGGTTTCTGTGCTTGAAAAGGACGAATTTGATCAGGAAGGTCGTCTTTTGGTGGCTTATTTTGATAAATTCGTCTTCATAAACTGCTACTTCCCTAATGGGGGTCAAGGACCACACCGCATAGAATTTAAGCTTAAATTCTATGACGAATTCTTTCTTTTTATTGAAAGTCTTCGGGCAAAAGGTCTTTCTGTGATCTTTTGCGGCGATATCAATACAGCCCATCATGAGATCGACCTTGCTCGGCCAAAAGAAAATGTGAATAACACTGGATTTCTACCTATCGAGCGCGCTTGGCTTGATAAATTGGAGGCTCATGGCTATATCGACACATTTCGTTTCATGCATCCAAAAGAAGTGAAGTATTCATACTGGGATATGAAAACATTTGCACGTGATAGAAATGTTGGATGGCGAATAGATTATTTCTTTGTGTCTCCTGATCTCAAGAAGAAAATTAAAAAAGCTGAAATTCTTGATGATGTTTTTGGGTCAGACCACTGCCCTGTTCTTCTTGAAATAGACCTATAAATAAGGACAAAATATAATGTCCTTTATAAAAGACAAGTTATCCACAACTATGTCCTTTACATGTCTTTTATAAAGCATAAAATAATATCAGCGCGCAAAATTATTATTTCTAAAACGCGTATTGTTCTTTGAGTAAAGTTCGAAGGATATATAGGATGTAGGGTTATGAAGCAAATTCTCATTTAATTTCGCTTCGGTACGAAGCACTAACTTTTTGAATTCTGCTTCTAAGTCTTCTCTCTTTGTATCACTTCAGGACGAGATCTCCTTCTCTCACCTTCTGGTGAGGTTTAAGACCGCAAATATGTGTCAGTCAGTGCTATAGAAATTATTTTAACTAGCAGTCCTGCCGCGTGATGCGGTCTTTGTGTTATATGTTTCTTAAAAATTTTAATAAAGAAAAACAGCGGCGCCTAAAGGTGCCGCTGTTTTTTTTGTTTCTATCCCTACTCTACGTGATGTTTTTCTCGAAGTTTTGCTATCTCTCCTTCCTCAAGCTCGTCTTTCTTTTCTTTTGCATCCTCGCCAAGTTTTCGAAGATCCTTTTCTGGCATTTTTGAAAGCTCCATCGCTCGCTCTTTGAGATATTCTTCTGTATTTTTCTTCGGATCATCTAACACTTCTTCAAGAAGTATGTGAAGTATTGCACCCATTACTGGTCCTGGTGTGATACCGATTTCTTTTAGTGTGTTTCCGTCGATTTTAAGCTGCGACACAGAGATCGGATCGCGCATGGCCTCTTCTATCATCGATTGATACTTTCGAAGCCTATATGGGCTTTCCTTTGGCCTTCCTGTACCAATTCTGTCACACATGCGTACATTCATAAGATCCCAGATGTGTTCAGGGCCAACATTTCGTACTATGCGTCGCACGGCTGAAAGTGTAATCGTCTCTGTGTCAGAGAAAAACATATGCCATCGCACTAACTTCTCTACTATCTCAGTTGTTTTCTTTGGAAATTTAAGTCTCTCGAGGATTTTTTTAGTTATTCTCGCACCCACAACATCGTGTCCGTAGAAAGTCGGATCATTTTTTTCTTTTGAAAATCTTTTTGTCGGAGGCTTTCCAATATCGTGAAGAAGTGCTGCAAGTCGCACCTCAAGAGAGAATTTTTTCTTGCCCGCATGCTCGAGCGTTTTCATCAAATGCTCAAAAACATCATAAGAATGGGCCTGATTTTGCCCACATCCTACCCCATCGAGAAGCTCTGGGAGCGTATAAGTAAGTAAATTAAGCTTTTTTAAAAGAAGAAAACCTTCCATGGGAGCATCAGACATAATGATACGAGTGAGCTCATCACGAATTCTTTCTGCTGAAATATTTTTCAATAGATGTCCATATTTTACAATCGCTTTTTCTGTTTCCTCTTCGATTGTAAATCCAAGTTCAGCAGACAAGCGCACAGCACGAAGTATTCGAAGTGCATCCTCGACAAATCTCTCATGCGGTTCGCCTACTGTGCGGATAATCCCCTTCTGCAAATCTTTTTTACCACTAAAGAGATCCACCACTTCATCTTCGCTACCCTTCTTTCGAAGTGCGATTGCGTTAATCGTAAAATCGCGGCGCTTCAAATCATCCTCGAGATTGTCGCTCCATGTGACTTTATCTGGTCGTCTGCCATCTGAATACTCTGCTTCGAGTCGATATGGTGTCACTTCGATCACTTTGAGCGTCGGATCAGTCTCCTCTTCCCCATCTTTTTCTTTTGTCACCACCCCAACTGTTCCGAAGGTGTTTTCATAAAATGTCTCTGGAAAAAGAGAAATAATTTTCTCAGGAGTAGCATTTGTTGTCACATCCCAGTCTTTTGGTGCCTTCCCTAAGAAAAGATCACGAACACATCCCCCGATGAGGTATGCCTCAAATCCCGCCTTCTCAAGCGTCTCTGTTACCGCTGAAACTTCCTTAGGAATTTCAAATAGATTATTTTTCACGCATTAATAGTAGTATAAATTTTGATTTTTACCCAATATAAAGTATATTTTGGAGCATTGCACCCATGGTGAAATGGATATCACAACGGTCTTCGGAACCGTTATTTCAGGTTCGAATCCTGATGGGTGCACCGAATACAAAAAACCCTCTGCAGAGAGGGTTTTTTGTATTCGGTGCCACAGTTTCCCTTCTTATAAGAATCTGTTAATATATTCACATAACGCGGTTATGGTTTAGTGGTAGAATGCGTCCTTGCCAAGGACGAGACGGGAGTTCGATTCTCCCTAGCCGCACACTGAACGAAGTGAAGCTGTGCGGCTAAGCAAAGCCTTTGAGGGCTTTGCGTGGGAGAATCGAACACCGGAGCGATGTTTTGTGAGCACACAAAACCGCGAGGTGGTGCCTAGACTAAAGTGAGCGACTGGCGAGCTTTAAGTCGCGGGCGATTCTCCCTCAAATTGTCTTATACCCCTCCTCCATGTCCCATAGAAACCCACTTTATGAAGCAAAATAACCCCAAAACTGTGGATAACTCTGGGGAAATGTGTAAAAGACAGACTTATAAAAGATAGAAATTTGTCTTAAAATATCAATAATATGGCTTTAAATATAGGTTTATCTTGCAAAAGTTCAACAAATGGCCATTTTCTGACTTATACACAGTATTATGTTACATATGAAACATATAATTTTGGTTATTTATGAAACAAAAAGTCACTGTTTTACAGGTCGGAGTCAAATCTTTACTCATAAATAAGGATAAAAAAATCCTTCTTATCAAGAAGGATTTGAAGGATGCTAAGGCAAAAGGTATGAAAGTTTCTTGGGATATTCCAGGCGGCAGGATCAATATGGATGAAAACCTCGAAAAAGCCCTAAAGAGGGAAATCAGAGAGGAAACCGGTATTACTGCTATAAAACCACTGTTTCTCATTGGGGCTCAGGATATATTTAAGCTTGAAAAACATATTGTCAGGCTTACATACATTTCACGTGTAACGTCTTCGAAGGTTTCATTAAGTAATGAGCATTCTGAATACCGATGGTTTACATGGGCTGAAATACTCAAGCTTCCTCAAATTGATGAGTATTTAAGGCTTATTTTAAAGGACAAAACTAAATTGTCCTTAATAAAGGACATACTTGATAGGTAATAAGATTGGCAAACTAGGGGAGGATATAGCTGAATTGTTTCTTAAGAAACATGGATTTAATGTTTTCACGAGAAACTACCTTAAGAAATATGGAGAGATCGACCTTATAGCAGAGAGGGACGGAATAACTCATTTTATAGAGGTAAAGAGCGTTTCACATGAAAAGTCGGCTTACGAGGTTACACGTGAAAGCGACCTTATGAGACCAGAAGAGAATTTACACAAGAATAAGCTCAAAAAGCTTTCACGTGTAACAGAGTCTTATCTTTTGTCTCACACAGAAGTGAGAAACTGGGTATTTGATCTGTGCGTGATCTATATAGATATACATACCAAAAAGGCCGAGGTAAAGTTCGTAGAAGATATCCCTCTGCCAGAATAATCCAAGGGCGGACCTTGGATTAGATCGAAAAATATTTATTTTTCCAGTTTCCTGTGTTAAACTGCCTTTTACTTTAAAGAAGTTTGAAGTGTATATCGGAGTGTGGTGTAACGGTAGCATAAATGCTTTGGGAGCATTCAGTCCGGGTTCAAATCCCGGCACTCCGACCAAATGGATAAGAAATCTACGTCATGGGGAAAGGTATCTTCATGGTATGACGAGCTTGTAAACGACTCGGATTCATACCAAAGCAAGGTTATTTTGCCTAATCTTCTTCGTATTCTCGATATTAAAGAAGGGGAGAAAGTACTCGATGTTGCTTGCGGGCAGGGATATTTCTCGAGCGAAATGGCTAAAAAAGGAGCAAAAGTAGAGGGTTTTGATATTTCTCCCGAGCTCATAAAGCTTGCTCAAGCTAGGAAGGAAAAGAATATTTCATACAAAGTAGGTGCGGCAGATGCGCCACTTCCTTATGCGAACGAAAGTTTTGATAAAGCGATTATTATTTTGGCGCTTCAAAATATCAAAGATGCAGCAAAGGCGGTGGAAGAAATAGGGCGAGTGCTCAAAAAGGGAGGAAGGTTTGTGATGGTCCTTAATCATCCAACATTTCGTATTCCGCAGGGAAGCGATTGGGGATTTGATGAAAAAGGGCAGTTCCGAAAAGAATATGAATACATGTCGGAGAAGAAAGTGGAGATTGTAATGAACCCTGGAAAAGAAAAACAGGGAAAGAAAAGTGAGAAGACATATTCTTTCCATCGGCCGCTTCAACTTTATTTTAAATATCTAACGAAGGCTGGGTTTGTGGCGACGCGACTTGAAGAATGGATTTCCCATAAAGAAAGTCAGAAAGGTCCGCGTAAAGTTGCGGAGGATGCCGCCCGCAAAGAGATACCTCTCTTTATGATGATCGAAGGGAAGAGGGTATAATTATTGTATGAATAAAGAAATCGAAGCAAGATTTCTCGAAATCGATAAAGAAAAAATTATCGATACACTTCGAAATGTAAGCGCAAAAGATCTAGGCGAGGAAATGCTTTCTGAAATTATTTTTTATGATAAAGATCTGAGGTGGAAAGATGACACGGGTGAATTAGTGAAACTTCGAAAAAATAGCAAGAAAATAACTTTGACTTATAAAAAAAGACACGAAGTTGCTATTGATGGGATGGAAGAAATAGAGGTTGAAGTTTCAGATTTTGATAACACAAAAGCGATTCTAGAAAAATCAGGACTTGTTGCCTACAGACAGCAAGAAAAGAAAAGGCACACTTTTGTATATGAAGATATTGTTTTTGATATTGATACCTGGCCAAAGATTCCAACATATATTGAAATTGAAGCACCAACAGAAGAGAAAGTGAGAAAAGGTGCCTCACTCATTGGGCTACCTTGGGAAAATGCTGTGTTCGAAGGTCCGCGTACAGTCATAGAAAATGTATACAAAATTCCAGTCGGAAGTTTTAGATATTTTACTTTCTCAAAAACAGAATAATGGAAAATATTCATATTAAAAAAATCGTCACACATCTTCGTCCACATGCAGACGAGTTGGTAGCTCTGATGCTTCTTCGAAAATTTCCAGAAGGGGAAGAGAAATTTCCTGGAGTTTCGAAAGCAGAAATAACTTTTCTTTCGACAGGAGAGCTTCCAAATGGAAAAACAGCTGCGGATTTTCCTGATACTGTTTTTCTTGGATGCGGCGGAGGAATTTTTGACGAACATGCGACAAGTAAAAACGAGAGAAAAGAAGGGGAGACGTGTACGACTCTCGTTGCAAAATATTTAGGTCTCGATCGTGATCCAGCGCTTGAAAAAATAATTCATTTCATAAAGGAAGAAGATCTCGGTGGATCGAAAGTGAAAAATGAGCTGCCAATGCTTATCAAATTTTTGCATGCAAAATACGAAAGCGATTATGAATCAATCTACAAATGGGCGGAAGAAGCATACTGGAATGAATATCTTTCTGAAAAAGAAAATTTAACTCCGAAAAATTTATGGCAGAGACCGTCGCTTGAAAATACATATGCACTTCTTAAAAAGAGGGGAGCTGTGGGCGCAGACGCATGGAAAAAATTTGTCGACGATGCAATCAAATATCAGCACGAAAGATTTGATATGGCGAAGAAAGAATTCGCAGAAAAAGGAAAGATGGAAAAAATAATTGCATGGGACGGAAAACCTCTGAGTGTTGCATCAGTAGAATCTGACAATGAAGAGATGAATAAATTTGCTCGCTCAATCGGTGCGCACATCGTCATTCAATTTTCAAAGAAAGGAAATGTGGCAATCCTTACAGATACAAAAAGAAAAATTAATCTCACGTATGCATTCGTACTTCTTCGCATGGCGGAGCAAGTTTATCGCGGGGGACTTAAGATAAAGGATGAAAAAGAGCTCGGCAAAGAAGGATTTGTTGATGGTATTCCATACTGGTATCTCTTTCACACGAAAGGAATGGGCTTCAACGGCTCATCGACGACATCTGATGTAGAGCCTACAAAAATTCCACACGAGAAAGTGGTGGAACTTATAAAGGAGGGGCTTAAAAAATAGGCCCACAAATAAGGTTATTCTAAAGAAAGTCAGTGACGAGGATCATTGACTTTTTACTTATTTTATGCTATTATATACCCAATAACGATAGATCTTTGAAAGGCTTGCCGACAGAATTTTTTG
>JARIGV010000035.1 GCA_029288615.1 Candidatus Tayloriibacteriota bacterium | reverse complement strand
TGAAATCCAATTTTCTCATCACGGGCGGAGTCTCAAGTTCTGTTATAAAAAAATAATCTGGAAGCCCTGAAAAATAACTTCGGTATCCTATGATCGCTTCTTCTGGAATGATGCCGTGGAGCCTGTCAATAAAAACTGCAGCATTGAGCCCCATTGCGTACGCCGAGATCGACGCACCAGAAAGCACAGAAAAAACATATTCGATATTCGCCGCTTTGTCGTACATCAAAACCTCTCCAACAGTTTTCTCGCCCATGACAAATCCTTCAAGGTTGAGGTTTTTATATTCATCAGCTTCATTTGGATGCGCCTGATAGAAAAGCTTTCTTCCAGGAAAACTTTTTCTAATGTAATCGAGTATTCTATTAGATTCTTCAATGAAAGCTTTTTGATCGGAACCTTCTGGAAGATTATAAAAATCTGCACCAAAAAAAATGATCACGCGATCATTTTCTGGAAGTGATTCAAACGCATGCGGAAGAAAATATGGGAAAACTATTTTTTCTACCGCCATATTTTATTAGACTCCGCGAAGTTTCTTTCGTGATGGAAGCTCGCTGTCGTAGACTCTTTTCACGCCGTCACCAAGTTCTGCTTTCACAGCGCTGATCTGTTTGTAGAGTTTATCCATTCCCTGAGGTTCGATAGATGAAGACTGATCTGTTCCCCACATTGTATGGTCAATTGTGATATGTCGCTCAATGACTTCCGCACCAAGTGCAACGGCAATGGTTGTCGAATCAAGCCCCCATTCATGTCCGCTGTAGCCGATCGTGCATTTATAGCGTTCTTTGAGCATTGGAATTACTTTAAGATTGAGTTCTGAAGTCTTTGCTGGATACGCACTATTACAGTGAAAGAGAACAATGTTATTTGTGTGTTTGCGAAGCACTTCCATTGCATGATCAATCTCCTCAAGTGTGCTCATACCGGAAGAAATGAATACAGGCTTTCCTGTCTTTGCAGTCGCCTCAAGGAGTTCATCGTTTGTAAGAAGTGCCGAAGGAATTTTTATGAATGGAACATCGTACTGCTTCATGAATTCCAAACTATCGAGATCCCATACGGACACTGTCCAATCAATCGGCATTGATTTTGCAAACTTCTCGATTTCATCATACTGAGGTTTTTCAAATTCAACACGTTTCTTGTATTCAAGATATGTCATTGTACCCCATGGAGTTTCGCGAGGTTTGCTTTTTTCAGCTTCAGGCACAGCCTTGTCGGGATTTCTTTTTTGAAACTTCACGCAGTCCCACCCTGTTGCAAATGCAGCAGCAATAAGTTTTTTTGCTATTTGGAGATCACCGTTGTGATTAATACCGATTTCACCGATAAGATATGGCTTTTCGAGATTGTTGAAGTCGATCATTTTTGTTTATTACGGCTTAATTGTCGGCTAATTTTATTACGATATTGCCTTGGTGTCTATGTAAGTAGAGCGATCATAGCTATATTTACAAAATGAATAAAATATGATATAATCCGGCCAGTTTAAAAGTTATCGAGCAATTTTGACATCAAGCTTCGCGCGGCAGCGACAGTGGCCAAAACCACCTTCCCTGCCGCGCGAAGCTACCAAGCACCAACCAATTCGCGCACCACAACACCCGAAATCTTGTTATGAAAAAATTGTTATTTGTAGTGCGCGATATCATGAGCGCTAGAATCATGATCTCTGTGATCAAGCTCGCCATCGAGCGGGGTCATAAAGTCTTTGTGATCGCCGAAGGCAAAGCCGTCGGCATCATGAAGGAGGCAAGCATCGAGCTCGCCTACTTGCAGACAAATGCAAGCGAGCTGCCGAAGCTTGAATTCAATCCAATCGAGTTCATGGCAAGCCGCGGAATCGACATCGTTTCGATCGGCTGCTCGAGCCCTATCAACTGGGAGCTCAAGTTCGCCAAAGGCGCACATCTCATCAAAACTCCGGTGGCGGCATTTGCCGACATCTGGGGAGCCGGCTCACGACTGCAAGGTTTTCGGCCCGAGCTCATGGTCGTCATCGACGAAATCTCGATTGACATCGAGCATGGACGGGCAGAAAAGTTTGTCGTTATCGGTGATCCAGCGGATGAAACATACCGAAAGATCTGCGGGGCGCCGATAGAAGACGCTGCGGCAGTACACGTGGATAAATTCCGTCACTATCGCAAGTATGGGATTAAATCCGTGCTTGTCGTGGGCGACAACAATGATCTTGTAGTGGATATTTGCCGGGTAGCTGCCGAAAGCATTCGGCTCACCGGATATCCCGAAAAGTTCGTAGTCGTACCGCGGCTCATTCACCCCAAGGACGCTGACAAGCCGGAAGTCCAGGCAACAGTCCATGAGGCAATGGCAGAGTTCCACGGAATCGAAATCAACCACTTCGATGAAAACGGTCATCGAGCCAACACCGATTGGCTTGCTGGATACTGTGAATACACTGTCACGTCGTACTCAACAGCCGGGCGCATCGCGCTCCATGCCGGAGAACGATATGTCTCAGTCCAGACACCAAAATGCGTCGAATCAATGCAGCGAGAACTCGGGCTTTCAAGTCTTCCTATCTGCGACTGCGGTATCGTCCCTGATCTTCGGAGACCCTACGCTATCGACGACCTAGGTTGGGAAACGCGCGAGACATTGAGGGAGAAATGGAACCACGGTTCGATGATCGACCCGCTAGCCGCCCTCGACGCCATCCTCGCGCTCGATTAGCCACACAGTTCATTCAACACACCTTGCGAACCCATCTCACGATCGGTTCGCAATTTTTTATGCTATTATCACGACGTATGGAAAACTTGCAGGAAAAAATCAAAACAATAAAAATATTCTTCCTCGATGCCGACGGGGTTTTTTTTGACGGCCAAGAAACACGCACTGTGATTAACAGTGAAGTTGTTGTCTCAAAAACTCGAAGCTATCAAGACGGACAAGCACTTTCCTTTCTTCGCGAGCTTGGTATAAAAATTGTTTTCGTAAGCGGCGAGGGTGAACCACTTGAAAGCTTTGTAGAAAAAATGAATACACTTCCTTCCGCAAAAGATGGCCGATGGCTTCCTGTTGAAGTACTTACAAAAAATAAAGCAAAAGGCGCAAAGATTGAAGCACTCCGAAAATGGATAACGGAAAATAATTACTCTTTCGAATCTGCGGCTTATATGGGAGACGACCTTAATGATCGTGAACCAATGAGTGAAATAAAAAAAGCAGGCGGAATTATCGTCTGCCCTGGGAATGCCTTAAGAACTGTTAGTGATCTAGCCGATATAACAACAAAAAAACTTGGCGGTCATGGAGCGATCCGTGAATTTGTCGAAATAATTCTCGATGCAAGAGGTGTCGACGAAAAAGATTTTCCTCCAGCATAATCCGGACACTGTCCGGAATTTTTATTGACAGCACATCGATAATTCATTAGTGTTGGCAGGATTATGAACTTTACATACAAATGGCTCAACTGGATACCAAGTCCAGGCCATAGCGAATTTGTAATCCTTAATGCTTTGATGAAAGGGATCTCGCCCGACGCAGAACCCATCACTCCAGCAAGCCTTACAGCCTTTATCGAAGATCAAGGCTGGGAATCAATCATGATCTGCGAAAACGGGGATGGCCATACCGTGGGCATGGGCGCGATATCGCTCAAGTTCCAGATCAATCGCCGTATCGGCTGTATTGATCATGTCAGCGTCGATCCAATGTATCGCCGCCAAGGCATCGGCACCGAGATTGTGAAGAGACTCATCAAACAAGGCTACGACCTCGGAGTAAGCCGCTTCGATCTCGTCACCGAAAATCCTGATGCGATCAAGTTCTACCAAAAACTTGGCTTCACATACAAAGCCAAAAAAGGAGTCTTCTGGCTCGAGCGAAAATAATCCACGACACAATCGTGGAATTTTTATTTACCAGGTTGTCCAACCTCCATCGACATACACTTCAGTACCAGTAACATATGAAGATTTTTCATGAAGAAGAAATTCGAAAACTGAGATTGTCTCATCGATATGAAGAAGACGCTTGAGCGGAGTGTTTGCTGAATACATTTTGATGAAATATGGATCCTGCTTTGGGTCTGCAACTCCTCCAAAAACAACAGTATTTACTCGAACATCAGGAGCATAATAAGTCGCCAAGTATTTAGACATATTCACCACTGCCGCTTTCGACATTCCATATGCGATGTGTTTCGCGAAGTTTTTATAGATATGATGCTTTGGCGCCACCGAACCATAGAGCGAGCTAATGTTTACGATCACTCCTTTATTGTGTCGGATGAAATTGCGACAAACATCGAAAGCACTAATAACATTTACATCCATGTAGTCGCGCATTTCTTTGAGAGGCACATCGATCGGTTCCACTTTCTTTGTATTCTTTGCAGGCACCGGATTATAAGCGTGACAAACGATCATTCCGTAAAGATTTTTATTCTGTTTGAACCAATTCTCAACAAATTCTGGATCAGCGAGATTGTGTCCGAGCGAAAGATCGAGTTTGAGGATTTCATACTCTTTGCTGAAATGAGATACAAGTCTGCGTCCAATAAGACCTTCAGAACCCGTGATCACCAATCTCTTTTTCTTGACCCCTGATTTATTTGTTTTTTTCGGCATATTGTTTTTCGAAAAACTTAATAGCATTTTTAAGCGCATTCATCTGCTTGTTCATGTCAGTTTCAATTCCCTGGTTAGCTGTAAACTGCATGATCTTTGGCTGAAGTTTTTCAGCAACCGGACATGACACACCTTTAAGATATCCCTTGAAATGTTTTGCTTGATTTGGGAGATCCTGAAAAAACTGACCCTTTTCATCGATAAGTCGCATGATCGGCTCATTGTAGACAAGTTGCCATGCTGCATAAATACCATCACCACCAAGCTCCATGAATTTCTTTCTAAATTCATACCAATCTACTCCGATCTTCTCACCTTCAAATCGTGCAGCGAAAGTATAGTACGAGTTTACATATCCCTTTGGAGTCTTTTGTGGAATAATCCAGCTGCAATCTTTAAGAGCTTTCAAATATTTTGCAGAAATTTGCTGGCGCTTTTTTACAAGGAAATTTATTTTCTCTACCTGAGCAAGTCCCACCGCAGCGGCTACTTCTGGAAGTCTGTAATTGAATCCAAAAGTATCGTGTCTCAAATATTTTGGATCCTGGAATGTATCTTTATTTTTTCGTACCTGGCCGTTCATTGCTTTGATATTTTTAAAGCCCATGCCACCGAATTTTCTCATGCGCTCCGCAAGAATCTCTTCATTTGTTGTAAGAATTCCACCGTCGCCTGTTGAAAGGTGTTTTGAGTTTTCGAGTGAGAAGCTTCCAACATGTCCGATCGCACCTCCGATTCTTCCCTTATGATCCGTTCCAAGGAAACACTGTGCACAGTCTTCAAGTACATACAAATTATGTTTCTTTGCGATTTTCATGATCGCGTCCATATCGCAGACAAGCCCGTAAAGATGCACTGGCATAATCGCCTTTGTGTTCTTTGTGATCTTTCGTTCAATATCTTTTGGATCGATGAGGAATGTATCAGGGTCGACATCTGCAAAAACAGGTTTTGCTCCCGCGTGAATGACAGCATAGCCGCACATCACCACAGTAAGAGCCGGTACAATGACTTCATCTCCAGGGCCGACTCCAAAAGCCATGAGAGCCTGATGAAGGGTCGATGTTCCTGAGTTTGAAGTCACTGCAAATTTTGTACCAAATCTTTTTGAAAACGCAGCTTCAAAACGCTGGTTCATGTTTCCTGATGTAGAGCTTCCGAAACCAGAATTTAAAACTTCTGTGACATATTTCACTTCATTACCAGAAAATCTCCATGCATTCGCTGTCTTTTTTATTTCTTCTGGTTTCTGCTTTTTGTTTTTCATTTTATTTTAATTCTAACTTTTCTGATTTCTTCTGATTGGCCACAAAATCTCCTTGCCTCCAATAATTGATCTCTACGATTTCCGGATTCTTGTCTAGAAAATCGAGAATCTCCCGGAGTGGTACAGTATTTCTTTTCATATTCATTCTATCAAAAACTGTTCGGAAAAATTCAAGATCTTCAGGATAGTCGAGAGTGAGGCGCACTTTCTTTCCTTTGAAAACTTCTGGTACTTCAAGCATCTCCACTTTAAATTTACCGCTTTCGATAAGATACGGCTTTGTCATTTCTGTATCATTGCTTGCTTTCATTTCGCAAATCGCCTGAAGTGTTTTTGTCGAGATGCCGTGTGTAAATCCTCCGCAAACGTAATCGGTATTATCGGCTGTGATGACATCTACACCCTTTTCTTCAATCTGCTCTATAGCAAGTTTGATGAGTTCTGGGTCACAGAAAGGATCATCACCATCAATCGTAATGACATAATCAGCATTAAATTTCTCCGCCGCTCCCTTCCATCTTTCGATCTTATCTTTAAGAGAACCTCGGAAAACATCGATACCATTTTCCTTTGCGATTGTTTCTAGTACATCATCTTCAGGCTCCGTTGAGGTGCAGAGAACAATATTTTTAAGTCCGTGTGCGAGCGAGAGTTTTGCTCGATCGATAACATGCTCAATGAGTTTCCTTTCACCAATCATTGTAAGTGCCTTTTGAGGAAGCCTTGAAGAGGACGTACGCACTGTTATGAGGCCTATGAAAGTCTTTTTCATTGTGAGCCCATTCTAGTGATGAAAGCCTTAGAATGCAAGAGTCCTACTTCCTTCTTTTTGGTTCTTTTTTTATTGTAAAACTCCGGTACAATATGCCCATATGGACCGAATCAAAGCACTGGCACGAGAGAAAATTGAGCGCCTTGGAGAATTTCTGGGAACTGACCTTATATATATCACCAAAAGTGGATTCTGGATGAATGCTAATTTCATCGTTTCTTCCCTCTTTGGACTTTTAAGCTCCGTCCTCTTCGCGCGACTTGTTTCAAAGGATGTATATGGAACATACCAATTCATCCTCGCTCTTGCATCAATGATTGCCGTTGTTGCTCCGAACAACATGTCGAGCGCAGTGCTTCGCGCTGTTGCACAAGGATACGAAGGAGATTTTGAGGCAGCAACAAAATTCCAGCTCCGTTGGGGTATCATCGCAACAGCCGTTTCTGGCATCGTCGCGATTTGGTACGCACTCAATCACAACGTTACCCTTTCCATCGCTCTCATATTTGTCGCAATCCTCATGCCGGCAACTTATGCATTCAATACCTGGGGAGCCTACGTACAAGGGAAAAAAGATTATAAAAGATATTTTTATTTCTCAACACTCAATACTTTTATTTCTTATGGTGGACTTCTCCTTACACTGGTCTTTTCTCGCAACCTTCTCTGGATAGTCTTCGCGAATATTTTCTTTGGTTTTCTTGGAAACCTCGTACTCTATTTCACTGTCGTAAAGAAAATGAAACCTGGACCAAAAACTGATCCTGAAACAATTCCTTACGGCGTACATCTTACTGTCATGGGAATTCCTCAAGGACTTGTTGGCCAAGTCGATGCACTTATCATCTTCCACTACATTGGAGCATCAGCACTTGCAGTGTATTCTTTTGCAACTCTTTTCCCAGAACGCCTTGCTGGAGGGCTTAAATTTATTTCATCGATCGCTTTTCCACGCTTTTCAGAGCACACAGAAGAAAATGTTCGTCGCTCACTTCCAAAGAAAATTGCAATGCTTTCAATCTTTATTGCTTTTATCGTCATTTGCTATTCACTGATCGCGCCATATCTTTTTGACTGGCTTTTCCCACAATACGAGGCATCTGTTGCATACACGCAAGTTTATTCACTCTCCTTCTTCTCTATCATCGCGAGCATGGTGCAAGCAGCCCTTGTCTCACAGAAAAAAACACGAGAGCTATATTATTCAACCGTGTCATTCCCATTTATTAAAGCCGCCTTACTTTTTGTCCTGATGTATTTCTACGGCATTTGGGGAGTCATTGCCGCGCAGCTTATTGTTATCTTTTTCCAGATCGCTTTTCCACTCTATCTTTTTGAGCGAGAACGACCTTCACCTAAAATCTAAACAAAAACAAAGTTTTTGTAAGAGAAATAATTCATAATCGCCACGAAAAATCCGGCGGCAATTTGCGCTATAAGATAGTGAAACCCTGCATGCTCGACAAAAATAAAAACAAGAAATGTATTGAGTCCAAGTGCTGCGAGAATAAATATAAAAAATAGAGCAAACTCCTGTTTTATTCTTTCTCTTTTTTGATGCTTGAATGTCCAAAACTTCTGAAGATAGAAACTTATGATAAATGATAGTAAAAAACCAGTGATTGAAGAGATGAGATACCAGACATGGAGAAAATGCGTTAATAAAAAGACAATCAGAATATTCGCCGATGTTGCGAGAACCCCTGTTGTCACAAATCTTCCTATGCGATGGAGTCTTGGAAACCTATTCTCAAGATCGCTATATATTTTTTTACACCAGTCAATCATTACTTAATTTCTGCTTTTAACTTTTCTGCCAAATTCTCCAGACTATTTTTTAATGTGAAATCCTTGAGACTCCTCTTCATCTCCTGCTTCTCATCATCTGATGCTTTTATTATATTTTCAATTTTTAGTGCAAGATCTTCTATGTCGTTCTCGGAAAAAATAAGACTCTCTGAAATTTCTCCAAGAAGATTTTTATTCGAGGCCAGCGTAAGCGTTCCACACGCAGCCGATTCAACGATTGTCTTGTCATACATTCCCGACGATGAAAGGTTCACAAAAATCTCATGTGCATTATAAAGCGTCGGTGTTTCAGAATTTGGAATTCCTTTTTTCCATTCTACATACTGAGAGATTTCATAGTCCTTTGCTTTTTGCATAAGTGATTCATAAAATTCTTTGTCCTTAGGCAGTGCATCTCCACAGAAAGTAGCTGTGAAGGGAATATTTCTCTCATGAAGTTTCTGAAGTGCCGCAAGAAGAATGTCAGGTTTTTTCACAGGTGCCATACGCGCAAGAAAAAGAATGCTATTTTTCTTCCTCATTATTTCTCTATTTTCTTTAAAAAGAGCGAGATCTACTCCAATAGGCATAAGCACTGTCTTTTTGAAACGCGCCGTATATGAATATTTTGATGTACAGAATATTTTTTTACAAAAAAATGCAGCAAGATTTGTTGTTATGTTTCCTGCATGGTGATTCCGCCACATATAGATATTTTTACGAAAAAGAAACCACGTCTTCCATCCCAAGATCACATACTCCTGATTCATGTGTACAAAAACAGCATCGTAATTTTTTCTTTCAGAAATTATGTATTTATAGAATCTAAAGAGATATACAAAACGTGACTTTCCTTCCTCTTTTCCAAGTGAAAGCACTTTTACATTAGAAGGTGGAATATATTCCCCCGTCTCAAGACAAATGACCATAATCGAATCAAATTTCTTTGCAAAAGAATTTACCCACCCTGTAAAAAAACCAAGGACAGCATCCTTTTCATTCATCTTTTGCGTAATAATCAAAAGCTTCATAAGAACCTGTCTAGATTAATTTAAAAAGTGAACCTCCTCCGCTTATAGCAAAAAGAATGACATTAAAAATGATCGGTAGTAATGCAAAAAGTGCTAGAGAAAACTTATGAGGAAATTTTGCTTTAAGAACTTCAAGTCCAAGAAGTGCAAGCGGGATCATCCATATAAATTCAATAAAGAAAATACGTGAAATGAATATTGGCCAGAGGAGCATTATCGCCGCAGCGATACAATTTGTGACAAGAAGATCTTTGTAAGCAAAACGAATCCTTTTTTTATAGATTTGATAGAGCGTAATTCCTGCAAAGATCCAGAGAATTCCAAATGTAGAAATTTCAACTGAAATAAGACCGAAAAGTGAATGATATGAAGCGCCGTATTCTGTGATGTTTTTTCGATACCATTCAATGAACGTTGGGGCGCGGCCAACGATTGCCACAATAAGGATTCCGTACAAAACAGCTGCAGGAAGAATAAGTGCACCCAGCTTTTTTGTCATATCTTTTACCGTCTCATATCGACTTCGCCAGATCACAAAAAGACAAAGTGAGATAAGACCAATGACTCCGCTTTCTTTTGAAATGCCACCAAGAAAAGCAATAACAGATGCAGTCCCGAGAAGCTTAAGAGAATTCTTCTGGAGTGCTTTGAGTCCCACAAAAAGTGTCAGAAGTGAAAAGAACCACCCAGAAATATCAGTATCGATTGCAAGTCCATATTTAAGCATGGGATATGCAGCAATGATCCAGAGAGCACCGATGCATGCGTACTCTTCTTTAAATGTAAGCATTTGCAAAAACTCAAAAGCGAGAAAAGCGAGAGCAATGTAAAAAAGAATGTTGAGAATAAGGATAAAAGCATATGGATTTCCGACATGAAGGATCATTCCACCGACAAACGCATAGAGAGGTTTAAAAATGCGGAGCATCACATCAGGTGAAGCATTGAATACGTTACCTGATGCAAAACTTTCCACCTGTGCAGCATAAATCTCTCCATCCACACGAAGATCGTACGCACCATTTTGAGAGAATATAAAAAGGGCGACGATGAGAGCTCCAAAACCTACAAGCACTTTGTATCGATTTCTAAAAAGAAAATTTTTCATGAGATCTATCTAAAAAATGTTAGAGCGAAGGATTGTCCAGATCGCAGAAAAACCATCTCTCCATCCGATCTTCTTCCCTTCTGCATATGTGCGACCGCGATATGAAATACCAACTTCATAGACGCGATATTTTTTTACATATGCTGTGATCTCAGGCTCAACACCAAATCGTTTCGATCGGAGCTTACCTTTGATATCATCAACAACTTTTCTTGTAAGCATTTTGTAACATGTCTCCATGTCTGTGAGATTGAGGTTTGAAAACATGTTCGAAAAAATAGTGAGAAATTTATTGCCAACATAGTGCCAAAAATAAAGCACATGATGCGGCGCCCCTCCCATAAAACGTGAGCCATACACAACATCTGCGTATCCAGAAAGGATAGGCTCGAGAAGTCTTCCATATTCATTTGGATCATATTCAAGATCTGCATCTTGTACCACTACAACATCTCCGGTCGAAGCTTTAAAGCCGTTTATGACAGCTGCTCCTTTACCCTGGTTTTTCTCATGTGTAATTATTTTAATATTCTTCTCCGATGCGAGAATATCGGCAGTTTTATCTACTGAATGGTCATTCACAACGATTATTTCCCGCTCCATTGAGGCCGGCAAAACAACACTCTCCACCTTTCGGAGAAGTTCTTTTAGAGTCTTTTCTTCGTTATATACCGGAATAACTATCGATAATTTCATGGGCTTCATACTATCACGAAAATCTTAGAAAAAACTGCCCTGGAAACGTTTGAGATATTCTTCCTTTGTGGGAAGCTTCGGAGCCACAGTTTGTTTACCTTGAGATAAAATATCAATGAGAGTAAGGGCTATCTCACCGGGATCGTAATTTACAAGTGTTGCTCCAACTTCTTCTGCCACACCAACATCCGTTGAAACAACAGGCGTACCAGAAGCCAATGCTTCAACAATTGTCATTCCATATCCTTCATAAAAAGACGTCACCAAAAGAGCGTCAGAGCTTTTAAAGAGAGAGATCATATCAGTAACCCAACCCTCAAAACGAATATTCTTTTCAATGCCAAGATGTTCACAATATTTCTTGATCCAAGATTTTTCGCTTCCTTCACCAGCAATAACAAGCCCTGCATCAGGAATTTTTCGCAAAACTTTTGCGAACGAAGAGAGTGCAAGAGGGATATTCTTTTCCTTTTCAAAACGCGAAGCTATGAGAATTATTTTTTTAAATTCTGGATATTTCTTCCGAAGGTCGTGTACAATAGACAATTTTTGAATTGCAACAGCATCAACAAAGATCGGCAGAACATGAATAATCTTCGGATCGATCTTCAATGTTTCTGCAACAGAGATCTTGATACGCTCTGATACAACACGAATGCTTTGTGCTTTCGGCAAAATCCTTTTTGCTATAAAAACGCGAATATGATTGAGAAACCTTTCTTTTTTAAATTGTGGTGAAAAAAGATCGGTATGTATTTGAAGCTGGAGTTTTATTTTAAAATGCGAAGCTGCAAGAGACGCAAGAACTCCAGTCTCGAAAGGATCTTGTCCGCTCACCCACCATTCATTATTGTCTTTCTGCTTTCGAAGGATTTTCCAGATAATGCCAAAAGATTTAAGGAAAATAAAAAAGAAAATGTTTGAATGTGGACTGTATAATGTAACGCGCGGAGAGATCTTTTCTTCAAAGGAAGCATCTTTCGTCTTTGCAAGAGCGACAATGTGAAGCTCATCAAAAAGTTTTCCATACTCAATCATTCTCGCACGTACAGCACTTCCTTCTTCAAACACTTTCGCGTCTTTTGAGATCATAAGAAGCTTCATGGTCTTTGCATGATGCTCATAAATTCAGCCGCAATATCTTTCCATGTATGAGTAAATGTGAAATTAGCGATCTTCTCTCTTTGTGCTCTGTAATTATTCTCATCAAGAAGCCACATCACATTTCTCTTTATATCTTCTTTACTCGTTGGATCAACAAACAAAGCAATATCTTTTATTCGCTCTGCAATACCAATCTCTTTCGTTACAATGAATGGCTTACCACAGCGAATCGCATCCAGAATCATGTTGGGGCTGATATCACCCAAGGACACCAAGATCACAGCATAGGCAGAGCGCATTCTTTCAATGAATTCATCATGTTTGCGAGGCGAAAGATCAAGAACTGTTCCAAGAGAAGAAATATCGTAATCAGAAAAAACATCTTTCAGCATTCCGATATTTTTCCAAAAAAGAGGACGTGTCGCTCCGACAAATATCTTTCCTTCGATTTCTGGTGAGAAGAGTTTATCTCCATAAAAATTTTCAACGATCGCGATCTTTCCAAAATCAATCTCATACGGGAGCTGCCACACACTTCTTTGCCAATCAGTACTAAATACAATTGTCTTTGCAGCTTTAAGAATTTCTTTTGTCGTCGTAAAAATCCATTTTTCTTTGAAAGTCAGATCATCTGGAAGCGGCGAATAAAATGAACTAAAAAATACCTTCTTTTTTGTGCGTTCCGTATATGATTCCCAGAGAAAATCTCCTCCTGTGCGGATTGTATATGTTTTTCCAAGAAGCGAGCATGCCCACTTTGTCGGAAGTGCTGCGCTCCATGTATCTAAAGTCAAAATATGATCAGCCATCGATACACCCCAAAGAATTTTAAGAAAGAAAAAAATGTGGCGGATTCCCGATGGAAGGCTTTTTTCAAAAGAAAAATATTTTACTGTGACTTTATACCCTTCCTCTCGCCATTCTTTTGCGAGCTCAAATGCGTATTGAGCCGGACCACCAAGATCCGGCGGATAAATACCACTCGTAATAAGAATTCTTCCTTTACTTGCCATGGTTTATATTTTTACTCTTTTTTGCAAATTGTACGAACTCTACGAGTTTCGAACTGGATTGTATTTTGCCGCCTTTGCCGACACCAAAGAGGACTTTACTACCAATCGATTTACATATCTCTATCTCAGGTATATTTTTTCTTGTCCTGTCTCCTCCATTTGCAAATATATGTGGTCGAACAATATCCAACTCTTTACATACACTCATGTCTTTGGGATCACTCGCATGAAGAGTAACAAAAACATCATCAACAGATCGAAGTGCTTTTATTATTTCAACGCGTTCATCTTGAGACATAAAAACATAACCTTTTTTCTTTCGAAGCCAATTATCATTGTTTACTATTACAATGAGCTTATCTCCCTTTTTCTTTGCGGCTTCAAACATACGAACATGTCCGACGTGAAGCGGATCAAAACCTCCACTTACTGCCACGACTATTTCTTTACCTTTCTTTGTAGCAGACATGAAGCTAAAGGATCAAAGAGCTTATTTTATAAACATCCCCTGCTCCCATTGTCATAACGGCATCATTTTCATTTTTTTGAAGAAGATGTGAGGCTGCATCTTCAAAGGACTCAGAGTAAATAACATTTGGATTTTTCTTTTCAATTTCTGCAGCTAAAAGTTTACTTGAAACAGTCTCATCTTTTTCTTCTCGTGCTGCATAGATCGGCAAAAGAATGACATCATCTGCTTCTCCAAGTGCTTTTGCAAAATCAGCGAAAAGAAGTTTTGTACGCGAATAGAGATGTGGCTGGAAGACGATGGTTATCTTCTTCTCTGGAAACATCTCTCTTGCACCAGAAAGCGTTGCGGCGATTTCTGTCGGGTGATGTGCGTAGTCGTCGTAGACCACTGCCCCTGTTTTTGTTTTTCCTTTATATTCAAAACGGCGCCATGTACCAGAGAAACTTTCGAGAGACTTGATTGCAATCTCTTTTGGAATACCAAGATGGTCTGCTATTGCAAGAGCAATACTCGCATTTCTTCTATTATGCTCTCCTGGCACTTTAAGTTTCATCTCGGCATCATAAAATTTTGCGGAGTCAGACGTATTTTTACCCGCCGTTACATTGAGTATTTTTGGACTCGACATGTCAGCAACGATTGTTTCTGTCGCCATTCCTGCAAATTCAGAGAAAGCATTCTCAATATCGTTCTCATCTTTGTAATAATCGAGATGGTCATTATCAATCGTCGTGATACCAACAATTGTCGGATGAATTTTAAGAAAAGATCTCTGATATTCACACGCTTCAACAACAAGATATTTAGACTTTCCTGCAATAAAGTTTGTATGGACGTCTGCAAGAATCGACCCCACGATCACAGTCGGGTCAAAACCTGCATCAATGAGAATCTTCGCAACCATTGCTGTCGTTGTGGTCTTTCCGTGCGTTCCTGAGATCGCTATCGTATATTTATTTTTTGAAATTATCTCAAGGGCTTCTGGATACGAGATCACATTCTTAAACTTCTTTTTTACAGAGACAAAAAAATCTGGAGCGAAATGCGGGATTGCAATTGTATAAACAACGAGATCTGTATCATCTGGTATATGTGAAATATCCTGGCCAATAAAAATCTTTGCCCCGGCAACTTCAAGCTCTTTTATAATTTCTGATGCAGATGTATCAGAACCAAAAACTTCCTTTCCTTCTAAAAGAAACATGCGTGCGATCGCAGATACTCCGATACCGCCAATACCGAGGAAATATACTTTTTTTACTGAATCAAATTCCATTATTTTATGAATTCCAAAAATGCTTTGGCATTATCTTCGAGTCTTTTCTTCACAGCATCAGACGTGAGTTCGTCTTTTTCATTAAAAATAGTTTCAACCATAGGCACCTGAACTTTTCCTGGAAAAATATTTCCACCTCGATTTAAGAGAAGTTCTCCCAAATGCCCTCCTGCACGAATACCACCGAAGTTTCCATTTGATACGGAAATAATTGAGAATTTTCTTTTGAATGTATCTGGGAATTTCCAGAGATCAATAAAATGCTTGAGAACTCCTGGCACACTTGAATTATATTCTGGTGTCACAATGACGATCCCTTTTGCTGCAAGCAAACGATCTGAGAAAGCTTGGATCGCGCGAGGTCGATCTTCATATGCTTCAGGTGTGAATGCCTCACGTGGAATATCTTTGAGATCAATAAGACCAACATCTGGTGTGAGATTTTTATAGATAGAAAAAACAGTGTTGCCCACCTTTCTCGAGTACGCCCCAGGTCGCATTGTACCGATAATAATTTCTATCATTTTATTTTTTGATAAGTTTTAAAAACTGATCGTTTCGATCATATTCATTTTTGAAAAGCCCAAAGGATGCAAATGCGGGACTAAAAAGAATCGTATCGCCCGCTTTTGCGAGCTTGCTAGCTTTTGTGACCGCATCTTTGAGATCCTTCGCATTCTCCATTTCTACTTTTATTTTAGCATTCTGAGAAAGAAGCTTTTCTGTACCAGTGCCCGGGAGTAGCACCACCTTTTTACATGTTTTATTCATCTCATCAATAAGTCTTTCGAGTGTAAGATTTTTGTCTGC
The DNA here is from genome assembly GCA_029288615.1 of Candidatus Tayloriibacteriota bacterium. Taxonomy (GTDB): domain Bacteria; phylum Patescibacteriota; class Minisyncoccia; order Phycocordibacterales; family CAIRYW01; genus JARIGV01. The sequence goes on along the minus strand of JARIGV010000035.1, from coordinate 9,107 downwards.
GCCACCAGCGATAAGAATGATATTTCTCTCGCTGTTTTTTTCACTCGCCGCGAGAGCTTTGAGAGCTGCGATCGTAGCATCGGGGGTCGTAGAATTATTGTCGTTATATATTTTTACTCCCTTCTTTTCTTTAATAAATTCTAGTCGCCCTTCAACTGCCGCAAAACCTTCAACAGCTTTCTTTACTGTGTTTTTTGGAATATGAAGAATCTCAGCCACTTTCATTGCAAGACCAATATTATCTTTATTGTGCTCTCCCTCTATTTTTATATCCCAATCTGTTGGTACATCATCTTTCGAAGCAACGATCGGATCATGTCGGAGAAGCCCAAAATATTTAGCCGTGAGAAGATGCGCTGCTTTTGGTGTCGCGATCAAATAATCATTCTGCTTTTGGTGAAGAAAGATCTGTGCTTTGTCTTCAAGATATGCATCAAGGTCACCTTTATAGTAATTGAGGTGATCGTTCATGAAGTTTGTGAAAACTGCGATATGCGGAGAAATCTTTGCCTCACCGAAACCTTGAAGCTGCCAGCTGTCGAGCTCGAGAACAACAATATCTCCTTTTTTTACTTTTTTAAGAAGTGGCAATGTCGCTGTATCTCGAATATTTCCCGCCAAAAACACCTTCTGTTTTTTGAAGAATTTCTTCGCGATTTCGTAGATAAGAGATGTCGTTGTCGTTTTTCCTCTTGTACCTGTGATACCAATAAGATGCACACCCGAAGCAAGCTTTGCGAAAAGCGATGCATCCATTTCAATTGGTACGCCATTTTGTCTCGCATGGGAAATAAATTCAGAATCGAGCGGCACACCTGCGGCCTTGAGAATAAAATCTTTATTCTCAAAATCCTCAAGCTTATGTTCACCCAATGTGTATGAAATATTTTTGTATTTCTTGAGCTTTTCAAGGGACGGCTTCAAAGTTTTTTTGTCTCGAAGATCAGTAATCGTAAGTTTCGCGCCACACTGTGCTAGAAAAATAGCATCATTAAGCCCTCGGCCGAGTAGTCCCAAGCCCATGAGTGTTACCTTTTTTCCTTTGAAGTGTTTCTTATAGTCCATTGAATATCTCTTTCATTTCATTAGCCACTATATCCCAATCATATTTTGCTGTCACCATCTCATATGCATTATGAATTATCGGCTCGCGGACATTCTTATTTTCAAGAAGAGTCTTCACCTTTTCGGCAATATCTTCTGGATCCCCCACTTCTACAAATAGTCCTGTAACCCCATCCTCTAGAAAATCGACTATACCACCCACCGGAGTTGCCACAACCGGAAGATGTGCTGCCATCGCTTCGACAAATGAATTACCGAAACCTTCCGAGCGAGAAGGACGCACAAAGACATCACATGCTTTAAAAAGTCGTGGGAGATCATTTTGTGTTACATGCCCTAAAAATACTACTCTTGGAAGAACATTTTTTTCGATTGCAAGATCACGAAGTTTCTCTTCTTCCTCACCAATACCCGCAACTACAAGCTTTACATGGGAAGGTAAGAATTCGAGACTTCGTATGATATCATCGACAGCATTTTTCTTTACAAGTCGCGACGCTGTGACGATAAATTTTTCATCATTTTCTTTGCCAATCTTTTTCTTCCACTCTTCAATCTCACTCAGTGAAAAAATGGCACTAAATTTTTTGATATCAACTCCGTTTGGTACAACTACAACATCTCTCTCTGCACCCATCTCCAATGCAAAGTCTTTTAAGCTTCTAGAAATTGCTTGAATGCAATCTGCTCTTTTGAAAATAGAAACAAAAAGCGGCCAGACAAATTTTGCTCGCTTTTTGATGTGGGAGATTGGATCTCCTTCTTGGAGAGTGAGAAGAAACGGGATTTTTCTTTTCCAAAACTTAAAGAAAAGTGCAGCGAAAGAGTTGTAGCTTGCCATCACCGACCATGTGAGATCGTACTTATTTTCACCATGGAGAGAAAGCGCTTTGAAAAAACCTATAATCGGAAAGAAATATTTATTGAGAGAAAGGAGAAATGGAATCTTCGTGATATCTCGAAGATCTCCTCGCCATCCGATGCGGTGCACTGTAATATTACCGATCCTCTCTTCTCTTTCAGATTCACTGTCGAGAGCGAGCGTTATCATATCGAAATCAAAATTATCACCGAGACGATCTGTTATTTCTTTTATTGCTATCTCTGCTCCGCCGACAAATCTCGGCAGATACACCAATGAAAAAATAAGCACTCTCTTCTTGGTCGTCTGTTTAATCGTATTGTCTGTCATGTATCTCAATTATCTCAAATTCGTAAGCTTCAGGAAAATCGGTCTCTTTCTGCTCTTTCTTTTCTTTATCTATAGAAGAAATCGCACTCAGAATACCTGAGACGATGATAAAAGCAAGAAAGAAAAGATACATAGAGAGCCGGAAAATTACTCTATTTGAAGAATTCGTTTAAGAACATCTTCTGGCACTTCTTTTGTACTTTTTGGTTCTTCTCTTTTTGGAGGAGGTGGCGGCGGAATACTTTGTGTGGGTTCTTCAGAAGAATGTACTTCCGCTCTCTCATTTATAACTGGTGCAACATTGTCTTTAATAATGTCACCCGTCACAGCAGCAAGAGCAGCGCGAAGATCTGCAAGATGCTCTTCTGATGGAGCCTTCTTCTCTTTTGGCTTCGGATTATTCTGACGAAGATAGCTTAGTGATACCGCCTTACGAAGTTCCTTTTCTCTTTGAAGTGCCGCATCTTCTTTTGGTGTATGAGCTTCTGATCGAGGTAAATTTGGATGAGATACGGGGGCAGAGTGAGGTCGTGGCGAATGAGAATTTTGTTGTGGTGCAGAATGTCGAGGTGGCGCTGATGCAGGGCGACCAAGTACCGCTTCGAGCGCGGATTCAATTGCTGTTTTTCGCGGCGCACCACCTTCGCTAAAATTTCTTGGACTTCTATCACCACCCCTGTCTCCTCTGTCCATTCCTCTGGGAGGCCGTGCCGCGGCTGCCGCTGCGATTGCCGCTTGTGATTCTTGATGCCAACGCATGATCTCTTCCTCAACTTCCGCACGAGGTCGAGCATTTACTTTTCGTGAATATGCAATGATCGCATCTCTATTATTTACTGGAGGCTTCGGTACCGGAGGTAGAGTTGTGGCAGAGAAAGGTTTTGACGTAACTCCGTCGATCATGAGCTTGAGATATATCTGCGCGAAGCCGAGCGACACCAGATCGTCCATCGTAAATTGAGGAGAAAATTCTTTTTCCAAAACTTCTGCATCATATGCACCGACACGGAATACAACCATCGAACCAACGTTTCCAAAAACTGCCGCTCGTACTTCCTCAGTCATCTGCTCAATGTATTGGTGAGCTACGGTGAGATTGAGTTTATACTTTCTCGCTTCTGAGAGAATGTCAGCAAAAGATTCGTTGGCAAAGTTTTGGAATTCGTCTACATAGAGATAAAAGTTTGCTTTCTCTGCAAGCTCCGCGTCACGAAGATCCGCGCGACTCATTGCTGCCAAATAAATTTTCGTAATGAGCATTGAGCCGAGAAGGTTTGCATTTGCTTCACCCACTCTTCCCTTTGAAAGGTTGATGATGAGGATTTTTTTATCATCCATCATCTTTCGAATATCAAAAGTCGATTTTGGCTGGCCGATAATATTTCGCACCAGTGGATTTGAGATGAATTGTCCGATCTTGTTTTGAATAGCCGCTCCCGCTTCCTGCATATAACGCGGTCCGTATTTTGCGAATTCATCTGCCCAGAAAGATTTTACAGATGGATCGGTAATATTTGCAACAACTTTCTCTCGATATGCTTCATCTGCAAGCATTCTGTTTACACCGATAAGTGTTGAGTCGGGATATTCAAGAAGAGCGAGGAGAATGTTATTCAAGATATATTCCATTCGCGCAGACCATGCATCCACCCAAATCTTTTTGAAGGCAGACATGAGACCGTTTGAAACGAGATGTCTTTTGTCGGGACCGACATCTTCCATCACGTTGAAAGAGACTGGATAGTCCATATCAAACGGCGCGAAATAAAGCACATCTTTAATGCGATGTTCCGGCACATATTCAAGAAGAAGGTCTGCAGTCTTTCCGTGCGGATCGATAAATGCGATACCGTTACCACTTTGAATATCTTGAATTGCAAGATTTTCAAGGAGCGTTGATTTACCCATACCCGTCTTTCCGATGACGTACATGTGGCGTGAGCGGTCTTTTGCTTTTATGCCAAACTTGGTGCGACGATTGCGCGCATCAGTTTCGGCGAAATAGGTTATTTTTTCATCATCCATAGAGCTTGCCATGTCATAAGTATATAATTTTCAACATAAAAAAAATAGCTCTGCATGTAACAAAGCTCAGACGCGAAAGAATCGCGGGAATTTTTTCTCAAACCAGGGACGGTATTCGGATTCATAACACCACAGTTCCGGCAGTCTCGTGACAAACCAAAAGCCAAAGATGAACGAAAATACTACACCAAGCAAAACCCCGGCCCACCAATTTACACCACCTGCATACCAGGCAGCACGTGCGAAACTAATGGAGGCTAAGAAACCTGCGACATCCCGGATAAGTCCATACAACGCATGCCGTCCGTGATAGTACCATTCGATTCCTTCGCTGATCCAGAAAAATCCGGCAACAAAAGCCAGGAGAATAAAAAGGACAGTGCTCATACACATCTATATACAGCAATTTATATGGATGAGCAAGGAAATTACTGATACTGAATGAAGCTTGGGATCGGGCGGAGATTGAGCACCTGATCTGTAGAAAGCATTCCTGTTGATGGGGGTTTAAGATCATTTTTGTAGAAAAGTTTGAGTCCTGTAAACTCTACGGGTTCTTCATAGATCGTATCGTGGTAGGCCTTCTTTTTGTTGGACTGCGCTCCCCAACCATCCATGTCCATAACAATTTGTACGTCTGGAAGCGGAGTAATATTTTCTGCATGTGTGACCATGTGCCCTGTGAATCGATGCACAATAAGAACTTTCGGCGGCAAATTATTTTCCTTCACGATCTTTGCAAGATAATTGGCTGCAAAATTTACATCGGTTGCATCCATTGTGCCGATGATCGTTCCAGGCTTTCCTCCCTCTTTCATTGAAAATTCCGGATCGAGTGCAAGATGCACATTTGGTAATTTCAAATATGGAGCAAGCAAAGGTACTTCAGTCTGCACATTGCTTTTTCCCACTTGAATATCGAGAATCACAATTCCATCGACTTGTTTTGCAAGGTCAATTGCTTTTTGAATTTGATCCGCCGGCATTCTCGCGCGATACATTCCGTCTGAACCCGCATAACCCTGTGCTGTGACAGCGATGTAGTCGATCGCCGGAATAACGGCAAGCGAAGGATCTGCCTTCTGCCACTTCACCACTTCTCCCATAAGTCTTTTAATCATTTCATCTGTAGGATATTCACCGAGCACTCCCATTTTCTTTGAATAGAAGTTTCCGTAATACGCGACAATACGATGAAATGGTAAAAGTGCGCCGGCATTTGGATAGACTGTTTTTACAGGCCAGAGATAATGAGGAGTTGTCGTAGCAACAGGCTTTGTTGATGTTCCAGTCGTTGATGCAACCTTTGGGACGGGATTGTTCGCAAGATTGAAAAGAAGCTTGTCATAAAGAGCTGTATCGAGTGTGGGAAGTGGCGCAGGTGTTACATCAGCGACCGCTGCGACTTGTGTTGAAGATGCAGATCCAGACGAAGTGTATTCAAAAGAAAAAAGTTTTGGTATTAAAAAATAAATTACTCCAAAGATACCAAGAGCAACAATCGGGAACCAGAAGATTTCTCTTTGATAGATTTTCCTATTCTTATCGTCCATGCGTCTCGCTGTCGACTTCTTTTCCGTTTTCTTTGCGATTTTCTTCAAAAGGATTCACTATTTTTCTAATGGGTTTGCTTTCAGCAAAATTGTCATGATGATGCACCTTACCTTTATGAAGACTTCTGTGAATTTCTCGGATTTCACGAAGAGAGACAACAATAAGACCAAGGCCACAGACAACAAAGATCGCCTTTTGAATATCGCGAGGAAATCCTGAAAAAGGAATGAGAACAAGAAGAATACCGACAATAAGATATGTTCGATGTTTTTTCATACACACAAGTATACCTGCAGGCGCCTTAAGAGACAATTACAACAAATTCCCCTCGGACCTTTTCCTGATTATTTTTAAAATAAAGAGCAACCTCATCAGGCTTTCCGGCGACAAATTGTTCAAACATCTTCGTAAGCTCGCGCGCGATTATTATCTTTCTTTCAGGTGCAAATTTCTGAAGAGATTCAAGAGCTTTTTCTATACGATGTGGTGATTCATAGAAAACATACGCACGCTTTGAAGATCCGATCTCTTTAAATAAGGTCTCTCTTCCCTTTTTATGTGGCAAAAATCCAAGAAATGTAAATTCCCCGCCCGTCACACCGCTTGCTGAGAATGCTGCAGTGAGTGCTGAAGCACCGGGGATCGGCACAACAGTAACCTCAGGAAGTTCGCTTCGTACTTTTTCGATAAGAAAACTTCCTGGGTCTGAGATCGCCGGCGTTCCCGCATCTGTCACAAGCGCGATATTTTTGCCTTCTGCCAGATCCGCAATAATCTCTTCTGTTCGAGAGAGCTTGCTCTGTGCATGAAAGCTCTTCAAAGGTTTTTTGATCTCATAGTGAGAAAGAAGCTTTCCTGTTTCCCGAGTATCTTCACAGAGAATAAGATCTACTTCTTTGAGAATGCGAAGTGCGCGCAAAGTTATGTCTTCGAGATTTCCTATGGGTGTAGCGACGATGTATAACATGTCGCTACTTTATAGTAAGAGGACTATTTTGTAAATTTCGATACTTTATCGAACTCATTAATTTGACGTAGATTTTTTCCTAACCATCCTGCCCAGAAAAAAATACCAATGAAAACTACTACGGCTAACGTCCATGAATACCACGTCACTTTATTCCACTCTATTTTCATAGAGTTATTTTACAGCAAACTTAGTTGAAAGTAAGAGTATTGAGAATCTTTTGATTTGTTTCTACTTTTATTTTTTCGTCAGTGGTTTGATTTGGGTCAATTCCCTGTCCGCCCTGATACGCAGCGTTTGAATAGAAATAAGAGAATGTGTAGATGCGGCTATTCTTTTCGAAATAATATGTAAGCGTTGTGTTGTTCATCACAGATCCATCCTGAATACTAAATGAAATTGCTTTGTTGCCATTTACTGTGACGGGATTCGGGTCACTTACAAAAACTCCAGCGGCACTCTCAGACCCAGCATCTTTTTGCGTCTCGATTTGATCCGCAACATAGTCAGCAAGAGTTGTGTAATTACTTGGCTTTGCTCGTACTGTTACATCAAGATATGTCGCTGGAATAGATACATCGAGAAGTACGTCCGCATCACCGCTGCTTTCTGTTTCAACACCAAGTGGCACAGGAGCACCAGCATTAAAACTCTGCTGGCTTGTTGCACCAGAGACAGTCTCATTATTCTTAAATGTAATTTGTTTTGGATACGAGAATGAAAAACCAAAGCCAGCATTTCTGTATGTGGCCATGTTTTCGCTTTCAGGCGTTGTCGATGCTGTTTGAGGAAAATTTGGAACGATAGGTTTTCCACCCTGAAGTTTTATGAGATACCATGCTCCAAATCCAAGTAGCACGATAACAAGAAGCGAGAGAAAGAAATTTTTCATTATTTATTTTTATCTTTTTTTGATGGTGGAAGAGGGTCGCAATTTTTCTGCATGATCTCGCTTATGAGAACCACTTCATCGATAAGTTGTTTGATGCGATCTACTTCAAGCGCACTCGCGCGGTTTTCCACAACAAGTTTATTGAGTTTGTCTTCCAAAAGATCCTTTACATCCATCTGATATTTTTCCAAAAGTTCCTCTGAGAAATCACCATCGTGAAGAATCTTGTAAAAAGAAACCTTTCCTTCTTCAATGACAATTTCTGTTGGGATCAAAAAATACAAATCAGGTTTTTTCTTCATGGTCTTCATGTTAATTAATAATTTCCCTCGACTGTCGCAAATCCTCCTTCGGACACAACAATATGATCAAGTAATCTTACCCCCATTATCTTTCCCGCTTCAATAAGTTGCTTGGTTACTTCTTTATCTGCCGTACTTGGAAGCGGATCTCCGGACGGATGATTGTGAGCAAGAATGACTGCGACTGCTCCGTATTCAAGCGCTGGCCGAAAGACTTCTCGTGGATGAATAATATTTGCATCGATCGTACCGATCGAGATCACTTCGTCGTGAATGAGCTTGTAGTGAGAATTAAGATACAGTCCGCGCAAATGTTCTTTCGGAAGTGAGCGCATGTCTTTGAGATATTCATAGACATCTTTTGCGCTACGAAGCGTTGGTCTTCCATTTTTATCAAAGTATCTTCTTCCGAGTTCTGAACAAGCTGCGATCTGCATTGCTTTATAGAGTGGGATGGAAAGATCTTCTGAAAGTTTCTTTGGATCAAGGTGTCCCGCAAACGCCTGCTCACCATATTCTTTGAGTATACGTCGCGACATTTCAAGTACTCCTTCTTTTTTTGTACCTGTACCTAATATGACGGAAAGAAGCTCCGCTACTGACAGCGAATATGCACCATGTGCGAGAAGTTTTTCTCGAGGTTTCTCATCTTCAGGCAAATCTCTCACAGTCAAAATATATTCTTTTGCTTTTGACTCGAGCGCGACTATTTTATGTGAATCAATGATCGAATATGGTTTCATGTTTCCATTATATTCCTCGCTCAAAAAAATAGCCAAAATGTCCAAGGTCTGCCCTTGGACAGCTCTTGTAAAAATATGCGAGGTGTGGTTGGGAAATAAAATGTTTGGTAGCCACGGATAGTTTATTCACCAGTCGCAAACAAACTTCCTCGGCCCCGTCTCGCTTGTTTCGTGTACTCACGAAACAAAGCTGCGGCTCGCACCTAATACAAAAAGACTGGAAGGGTTTGATGGTGGTCACGGATAGTTTGTTCGCCGTCGCTCACAAACTTCCTCGACCCCGGCTCGTCTGTTTCGATTGGTATCGAAACATGACTCCGCCTCGCACCCAATACAAAAAACTCCCAGCAGTGGGAGTTTTTTGTAT